>NZ_CP072552.1 GCF_019343495.1 Acinetobacter lwoffii
ATTCACCAATTAAAATGTCTATGCGATAAACCATTTAAAATGTCCTGTTTTTAACTACAAGAGTCAAGCACAGGATTTAAATTTCTTTGTTCAATAATTGCTTTCTGAGCTTTACGACTCGGCATACTTTTCTTGGCACGGGAACGTTTATTCTGTTTTTCCAATGCTTCATGCTGTTGCTGGATATGTGCCAGGACTGAACCTAATCTTTTATTCTCAACCACTTCATTCTGCTGCAGTCCAGTCAGTTTATTGAAAATGCTGTAGTTAATCTTCCGTCCCTCATGCATGATAGCCACAGTACCATCCGGATACTCTAGAAATGAAATGTATTGTCCAACTAATTTCTGGTTCAATTCAGTTGGTTCAAGCATATAAATACACTTGTCATAGGTAATGGTCAGATTCTTGGTGACCTTACGCGGTTCCTGCCAGGTAAAAATATCATCCAGTTCAGCATCAGACTCTGTTAAAGGGCGATGTAAGTTTTTGGAATTTCTCGCGCACTTGGCAAACTTCCGATTGAACTGCTCAATAAAGCAGGGCAGCCATGCATTTGCTTCGGCAATCGAATTAATACCCTCCAGGCGCATCTCCTTGATCAGACGGTCCTGAAGGGTTCTATTGGCACGTTCCACACGACCCTTAGCCTGGGATGAGTTAGCAAAGATAATATCAATGTTTAACTCATTCAGAATCCGCCCAAATTGCGTGATCTGGCTGTCCTGGCTGGATTTCTGGTTGACTCTAAATACCGAATGTTTGTCGCTATAAAAGGCCAGAGGCTTGCCGTATTGTTCAATGTAGGCTCGGGTTGAAAGCATATAGTCAAAGGTCGTTTCCGCCTCACAAAAGCGCAGATGCAACAGCTTTCCAGTGGCATCATCGATATAAACCAATAAGCAGCATTTGGCGGAACGGCCTTCAAACCAGTCATGATATGAGCCATCAATCTGGATCAGCTCACCGAAGCAATCACGGTTATAACGTGGCTGATATGGACGTTTCAGGCGCTTGGATCGAGGAATCCAGAGGTCATTGGCCGTCATCCAGCGCCGAACCGTTTCTACCGGGATATCCAGGGCAAACATGCTGCTGAGCTTCTCATGCACCAAGGTAGGCCCAAAGCCCAGCAGATGTTCAGAAATAATGGAAAGACATTTTGATTTTAACAAGTCATCATGGCGACGATGACCCGGTTGACCACGACTGGCATGTGCCAGACCTGAAACACCGTCTTGATTGAGCTTCTGCAATAACCGGGTAATTTGACGGGTGGAAAGATTCAGAATTTCTGCAGCACGGACTTGTGTAATACGTTGATCTCGAACGTCTTGCAGAACAGCAAGACGTTGTATTTCCTTGTCAGACATAGTGATCAGCATCTCAAGTTCATATCCAGTCCATGATGTTGATGCGCATCATAGACCAGACATTTTTATTGGTGAGAATACAGACACTTTAAATGGTTTCTAACAACCGAATTTCGTATATGAGATTTTATGTTAAATAGCCCCTCAATCAGGAGCTATTTTTTGAGGCCTAATATAAGTTTTATCCTATTAATTTTAAAAAATTTAATTGATTATCCAGTTCTATTTAACTTATGTTCGTTTTAAGCTTAGATCATAAATTCTTAATAGATTACTGAAATCTATCTTAATTAAAATTAATGGTAAAATAGAATAATAGATCAGAAAGATAGTTGTTCATGCTTGATTGTAATTTTAGGTAACGCTAATGGGAAAGTTAGTGTATCCAAGTGATTGGATTACGAGAGCAACTGATTCAAGTCAAATTGAGAGAATTGAAGCATTCTTCTCAAAGCATGCTTATCAATCGCATCGTCATGATACTTTTGCAATTGGTCGCACACTTTCAGGGGTGCAAAGTTTTCATTATCGAGGAGAGTTCAGACATAGTTTGCCCGGTATGACTATGGTGATTCATCCTGATGAAAAACATGATGGTGAGTCAGGTTCTGAAGATGGCTTTAGGTATCGCATGCTGTATGTTGAACCAGCTCTGATTCAGAATATTATACAAGGTAAACCTTTACCATTTTTAGACAATGGAATTAGCCAAGATCCTCGGCTCTTTCAGGCAACCAATGTGCTTTTGCAGAATCTTGAATATCCCTTGGATATTCTGGAGGAAGAAGATGCCTTATATGATTTAGCGATGGCATTATGTGAAGTATCTGGTCAGAACATATCGAATCAAAAAACTTATGACTATGTTTCGGCAGAACGAGCTCGAGAATATATCCATGCTACATTAGATCAAAATATTAGTCTTGAAGAATTAGAACAAAATATTGGGCGTGATCGATGGGGGCTCTCTCGAGACTTTCGTCTTTTATTTGGAACGAGCCCACATCGATACATGACGATGAGAAGGTTAGATATTGTGAAATCTTGTCTTTCCGCAGGAATGCCATTGATTGATGCAGCAATGACAGCGGGTTTCTTTGACCAAAGTCATATGACACGCCATTTTGTTAAGGCTTTTGGGATTACACCAGCGCGTTGGAAAGAAATAAGTCAACTAAAAAGCTCATGATTGTTAGAATGACAATTACTTTTAAACAATATTTATTCCCTTTATAAAATCAAAAAACATAAACAGACCAGAGATAATCAGAGCAACGCCCATAATGCGGTTTAAGAGATTAAATATGGATGGTTCTTTAATTTTATGACCGATAATCACACCTGCAATTGAATAAACAAACGGTGCGGCCGCAGCCCCAATCGAAATGAGCGTGGAAACAATAGCAATCATATATCCTGTAATATGTGCTGCTGGATACATGACGGTTGTCACAGGAAGAATGACTAAAATACCTTTAGGATTTAAAAGTTGTATCCAAAATCCATTCCAAAACGTTAGATTAGATGGGGAATTATCATTTTGTGATTCTGTACTTATATTTGAGGTGAGCATCTTAAATGCAAGATAGAAGGTATAAATCGCACCGACCAAAGCAATGTAATGCAAATATTGATGAGGAATGACAGCCTCGCCCACATAACCAAAAATGATAAAGAGCAGTAGCATTGCCGCTCCGACACCGATAAAAAATAGTAAACTTTTTCTAAACTGCCCCGTAACACCAGCATTTAATCCCATGAAGTTCACAGGACCAGGGCTGTACATCACGCTTAAGGTATACAGAAAAATTTCCATAACTTTGACTCAATATAATCTACATGGGTTTGAATGAGCCAAGCTTAGTGATCGGATCTTTATCTGTATTGTACGTTTGTGTTGTGAACTAATGGCATCGCGCAATATGCTGATTAGCATTTAAAATCTCGCACAAATGTACAAGACAAAATAAGCATCATTCAAAGATCATGTCTTTTAACTAAATGAATTAGGGTATGACATGTTTGATACTAAAATTGCGTTGATCGTTCGTGATGATCTTGCGATTTGGCAGCGCTTAAATGTAGTGGCATTTTTATCCAGTGGTATTACGGCATCCGCACCAGATGTTCTGGGAAAACCATACATTGATTCAAATGGAGTTCAATATGGCATCATGCTTGGACAACCAATGATGGTGTATGAAGGAAATTTGGAAACTCTTCAAATAGCTCACCAAAAAGCCATTGAACAAGAATTGACGATTATTCCATACGTACATGCTATGTTTTCAACAGGTAATGATGAGGCAAATAGACAAGTTTTCCTTGCCGAAGATGCAAATGATTTAAACCTAGTTGGCCTTGGCCTTAGAGGGCCTAAAAAGCCGTAGATAAAGCTATTAAGCGTTTATCCTTGCACAAGTAACATTGGTGTTTGAGTAGAACATAAATAAAAATGGGAGCTTATAGCTCCCATTTTTATCGTTATACATTGAATCCTATATGTTTTCCTGTCGGAAGCTCTACATCAATACGGAGCTTTCCACCCATCGCTTCAACATACTTTTTCATGGTTGAAATCTTAAGATCATTGCCACGATTTTCTATTGCTGAAAGCGATGGCTGTTTTATTCCCAAAGTTTCAGCAAGTTCTTTTTGAGAAATTTCTAGTTCTTCACGAATAAGATGAAGCTGATTTTCTAGCAGTAATTCATCTGCCATTTTTTGAATACGGGCTTGGCTCTCTGGAGAGCGGCTAGCTAACAATTCTTGCAGAGTCTTAGCCATTAGATTGTTCTCCTAATGTTGAGAGATGAAGTTCATATTGTTGGTCTGCAATTGCCAGCATCTCTGTATAGAATCGTTTTTTACCGCCTTTATCAGCAATACATAGAACAATAGCCTGTCGTAATGGATCAAATGCGAAGAAAGCTCTCAGTGGTTTACCTCGATGTTGAACACGAAGCTCTTTCATGTTGGTAAATTTAGAGTCATAGACAGTATCTACTAAAGGGCGGCCTAAACTTGGTCCTTGCTGCTGTAGAACAACCAGGGCAGCCAGAACCTTCTCTTGTGTTGATTCGTCTTGCTGTTCAAGCCACTGATTAAATAGATCTGTCGTAATGACTGTCCACATACCACAACCAAAATATAGATTATAGTCTATATTTTAGGAGCATAATGCTTGTTTTGCAAATGAGAAATGATAGGCAATAAAAAACCCCGGCATCCTGCCGGGGTTTTTCGTATGGGTTCGCTCGGTATAACTCCTGTCATACCTTACAGTCCTTGTGCGTATCGTTGTTCTTATTATTGTGTAGAACTTCCTGTTCCTGATGAATCCATCATAGAAAAATTTCAGGCACCTGGACAGCCGCAAAGGGCCGGAATTATTGTGAGCATATGCGTACAAGACCGGCTAAAAACTGTCCCAGGTTTATCCGCAGAAATTGGGGATAATTTCATATCCTGGAAGCTTGATAACGAGGAAAAAATGCCAAAATTGAGCGTTTTTTAGTCGATTCTATTGGCTAAACATTACAAATTTGCTTAAAAAACACACGAGTTGTTAAGTCGTGCGTTTTTTGATCTTTTTGATTTTGTGTTTTTAAGCTTAAGTATTTGATAAATAATGGCTTTTAAAAATGCATTTCGTATAACGACCATTATGTTAAATAGAGGGAAAATCTATTTTTAAAGTGATAAAATTATTGCAGTTATTTTAAGAATAGCTGCTTTTGATACTTGATCATCTATCCTAATTAAAAACTGTTTTTTAATAATTTGGAATATAAATAAGATTTAGTTAAAATTAACATTATTCATATAAATTAACATTATGTATTACATTTACTAATAATTTAAAATAATTAGTAGAAAAAAATTATGTTTTAATTATTTCTTTGATTATATAAGTTGAGAGTAAAAAATGATTAATACGGAATTTTCAAAGTGTATTTCTGCATGTACAAACTGTTCACTTATTTGTACTGAATGTGCAACTTCTTGTTTAAAAGAAAAAGATTTAGAGATGATGCGTGAATGTATTCAACGTTGTCTAGAATGTGCAGATATTTGTCAGTTATGTGTGCGTATGCAACAACATAACTCACCTTTCCTCAAAGAGATTTGTGAGCTTTGTGCTAAGATCTGTGAATATTGTGCGGAAGAGTGTGAAAAACATTCACATGATCATTGTAAAAAATGTGCTGAGGCTTGCCGTCAGTGTGCAGAAGAATGTCGAAAAATTGCCATGTAAAATACTTCAATAATGTTAATTATATGGCTCTAGACTAACATAATCATTCTGCTAGTCTAGAGCCTTTCCTAAAATTAACATAATACACCTTATACGAAGCCAAAAATGGGAGCTTTAAGCTCCCATTTTTAGTCTTTAATTCGCTTTTTCGCTTCGTCATAAACTATGCTATCAGCTCGTTTTCCGACGGTAATGAGCAGGATAACTACCTGATCATATTTAACTTGATAGACAAGTCGGACACCAGCTTTTAATAATTTGATTTTATAGCAACCTGCAAGATCGCCTCTAAGCATATTCTTTGGAATATGTGGCTGCTCTATGACTTTGGCTAGTTTCTTTTTAAATTGATCTCGTATAGCAACAGGGAGTTTTCCCATTCTGCTGTAAAGTCCTTGTGACGTAAAAGCTTATAAGTCATCTAATGTGACTTCCTCAAACATCTCTTTAGGATCATTAATGCGCTTACGGACAAGAGCTAATAATTCTTCATCTTCTTCCGAAAGCAAAGCTTTTTTGACAGGCAGTTTCCCAGTCGTAGCAACATACTCAAGAATACTAGTGAAGAAATCAGTAGGTGCAATACCTTGCTCTTTAAGGATTGAATAAGATTTTTCTTTAAGGGCTTCATCGATCCTGAAGTTAACAGTAGCCATCATATTTCCCAAGTATTTAATGTACTAGGAATATTGTAATGCAAATTGCATTACAAGTCGTGTTATTCCCAAGTAGAAATGTCCTACCTAATAACCAAATAGAAATGTCCTATATGGACATTTCCAAGTCAAGCACAGGATTCAGATTTCGTTGTTGAATTGCTGTTTTCTGTGCACGTCTGCTTGGCATCTTTTGAGAACGATTACGTTTGTTTTGCTGTTCCAGTTCTTCATGCTGTTGTTGAATATGCAGCAATACAGAACTTAAACGTTTATTCTCAACAATCTCTCGCTGGTTAAGCTGACTTAATTTATCGAAGATGCTGTAATTGATCTTCCGTCCTTCATGCATGATCGCTACAGTACCATCCGGATATTCTAGAAACTCAAGATATTTACCGATCAGCTTCTGATTTTCTTGGATATTATCCAGAATATATACACATTTATCATAAGTAATGGTCAGGCTATTGGTGACTCTGCGGGGTTCACGCCAAGTAAAAATATCATCTAATTCTTCAGCTGTTTCAGTGACAGTCCGGTGGAGATCCTTAGGATTAAAGGCCATCTTGGCAAATTTACGATTAAATTGCTCAATAAAGCAGGGCAGCCAGGCATTGGCATCTGCAATCGAACTGATAGCTTCTAAGCGCATCTCCTTAATCAGACGATCCTGAAGCGTTCTATTGGCTCGTTCTACACGTCCTTTGGCCTGTGGTGAATTGGCGAAGATGATATCGATATTGAGCG
Source organism: Acinetobacter lwoffii (assembly GCF_019343495.1). Classification (NCBI taxonomy): domain Bacteria; kingdom Pseudomonadati; phylum Pseudomonadota; class Gammaproteobacteria; order Moraxellales; family Moraxellaceae; genus Acinetobacter; species Acinetobacter lwoffii. The sequence goes on from NZ_CP072552.1 coordinate 7,038, forward strand.
TACTGAGTACTCGCCCAAATTGGGTAATCTTGGTGTCTTTCTTGCTGCTTTGATTTACCCTAAAGACTGAATGTTTGTCGCTGTAAAACGCTAAGGGCTTACCGTGCTGTTCAACATACAAACGTGTCGAAATCATATAGTCAAAGGTTGATTCTGACTCACAGAAGCGTAAATGCTGTAATTTGCCTGTGGCATCATCAATAAACACCAGCAGACAGCATTTAGCAGCACGCCCTTCGAACCAGTCATGGTGAGAGCCATCAATCTGGATCAGTTCACCATAGCAATCCCGGTTATATCGAGGCTGATATGGGCGTTTCAGGCGCTTGGCGCGAGGAATCCACAAGTCGGCTGCAATCATCCAAGAACGCAGGGTTTCTACTGAAAGATCGAATCCATGTACGGTGGTGAGCTTTTCATGCGCTAAAGTGGGTCCGAAACCATGGAGTTGGTCAGAAACAATATTGAGGCACTTGAGTCTGAGTTCTTCAGGAAGTTTGGAATTGCTGGTTTGGCCACGACCGGCATGGGCTAATGCAGCTGGACCTTGAGCTTTGTATTTCTGCAGTAAGCGTCTGATCTGACGTTCTGAGATATGAAGTAGCTGAGCAGCCTGGGATTGAGTTATGCGTTGATCGCAGATTTCCTGCAAGACCGACAATCGTTTAAGTTCTTTATCCGACATAGACACCAACATATCAAACCGTCCGCTTCGATAATCGCAAAAGCGCATATTCTAAAAGCGGACATTTTTACTTTGGAGAAACCGGACATTTCTATTTTGGAGTTACAAGTCGACTTCGCATAACAGCCATTATGTTAAATGGAAGGAAGCAAAATAAGTTAACATTTTGCTTCCGGCCACATTAAGCTAGAGTTTTATTTAAATAAAGCTATTTAGTAATCATTAAATTAATTAAAATCTAAATCTAACACCAGCTCCATATAACCAACCTTTCTCAGAGTTTGATTCTATTTGCCACGACGTTTCATCATTACCTTTTGAATACTCATAGGCAATGTCGATATACGGCATGATCTTTTTACTGATTTCATAGCGAGTTTCAAACCCTGCGGTTGCACTGCTTAAACCAGTTTTTTTCGCATATTTAGAGTCATCACTAAAGATAGCATCCAACTCTAAATAAGGTTGAATAATCAACTTTTGCGTAATCAGAAAATCACGTTCCGTTTCTAGGCTAAAGCCCGCATAATTGTCTTCTCCCGCATAGAGATAAGCATCAGTTTCAAAGAAATATGGCGCCATACCATGTAAGCCAATCACCGCATCAACATTTTCTTCGGTGTCTTTGCGATGATCATTGAGTTCAACTTTTTCACTACGATAACGTGCACCAATTTGTGCATCCCAAAAGTCTGAAATCATACGGCTATATAAAAGTTTGGCATCATAATGTGCATCATGCGATTCTTCTTTATCGGCATGAATTTTAATAAAAACCTTATTTTCATCTGTGCCAATACGGGTTTCAAACTCTGACTTTAAATCACCTGTGCCATCTTCATTGACAAGCCACTTATTGTCCACTGTCGTAATCGCATAAATTTGCGCACCGTGTTCTGAGCGATGATCATAATGCGAACTCTGCTGAGCATTCGCATCTGGTACATGATGTGAATGATTAACCGTAGATGTTGCCTGATGTTGTGCCTGATTCATTTGGCTATGGTTCATTTGAGAGCGATCCATTTGCATCGGCTGATTTTGACTAGAAGATGTAGCAACTGTCATTTTTTCAGGCGCACTATGATCTTCACCATTATGTGCCAAACTCACTGCACTGACCATCAACAAAGAGCTTGCTAAAACAGTTTTAGAAAAAAGATTAATGGTGCGCATGTTGATCTCCTTTCTGTACTTTTTGATCTTGCTGTTTCTCTGTTGATTTGTGATGCATTGGCTGATGACCTGCATGTTGATGGTTCATCGGTGCTGAATGTGCAGCATGATTCATTTTCCCCATCATCTGCATGTGTTGTGCATGCTCTTGTGGAGAATGCTGTGAATGATCCATCTCAGACATCGCTTGATGATTCATTGATGGTACATTTTTTCCATCAGTCTGAGCAGTTGAATGATGCCCTTCGTGCGCCAAACTTAAGCTTGTTAAACTCAATACCGCAACAGAAAAAAACGCTTTAAATACAAAATTAGTGATGTGCATGTCCAGCTCCTTTTTGCTCAGTTACTTGGTGAGTTTGAGTCGAATTTGTACCTTGAATTGGCGTTGTAGACACTTGTTCATCGCTAACATTTGCCACGATCAACTTGTTCATCATTCCTGCACTCATGTGATACAACAAATGACAATGGATTGCCCATTCGCCCAACTCATCCGCAGTTAATAAAGCAGTCACTGTTTTACCCGGTGGTACAATCAATGTGTGTTTATTCGGCATATCTACCGACTCTTGACCATTCTCCAACTGCATAAACATGCCATGTAAATGCATGGGGTGCGCCATCATACTGTCATTAATAAATTTGATACGGATACGCTCGCCATACTTCACTTTTAATGGCTCAGCATCGCTGAATTTTTTACCGTTAATCGTCCAAATATAACGCTCCATAGTACCGCCCAAACGCACTACTAATTCACTGCTAGCTTCACGAGTATCTTTTTGCGGTTCTAAAGATTTTAAATCACTATATTGCAAGGCTTTATTGCCCGCAGGTGTAGATGCATTTGCCCAACCATAAACCACTTGATCATTTTCTTGTGGTTTTGCTGTGCCATGCTGTGAATGATCCATTTTCGAGTGATCCATGCCTTGCATATCGCCATGGTTCATTTTTGAATGATCCATTTTCGAGTGATCCATGCCTTGCATATTGCCGTGGTTCATTTTCGAATGATCCATTCCTGCATGATCACCGCCACCATGTCCCATATCTTCCATGGTCAAAAGTGAGCGTGGACGTGGTGCAGGCATATGAATGCCATGTGTCATAGGATTTAATTCATTGTGCAGTGTACCAATCGCATAGCCTGCACGGTCAATTGACTCAGCTTCAATTTGATAATGTCCGCCTTTTGGCTCCACAATCACATCATAAGTTTCAGCTGTGCCAATACGAAACTCATCCACAGCAACAGGTTTTACAGGCTGACCATCAGCACTGACCACAGTCATTTTCAAGTTAGGAATACGGACATCGTAGAAAGACATCGCAGATGCATTCACAAAACGTAGGCGAATTTTTTCATTCGGTTTAAACATTCCTGTCCAATTTTGTTCAGGTGTTTTGCCATTAATGAGGAAGGTATAACCTGTAACATCCGACATGTCGGTTTTTAGCATACGCATCTGATTCCACATTTTGCGGTCAGACCATGTCGCTTTTATGCCATCACGTTTAACCTGCTTCCAAACATCACCCAAGGTTTCACGCTGATTTTGATAATATTCAGCTGAAATTTTAAGATCTTTCTGAATTTGATCACTGGTTTTTTCATGAAAATCTGACAACATCACCACATAGTCACGTTCAGCTTTTTCATGTGCTGCCAATGGTGTTTTACCTTTTGGATAAATCACAAAAGAACCATATAAGCCGTCCTGTTCCTGTCCTTTAGAATGAGCGTGATACCAATAAGTCCCGCTTTGGCGAATCTTGAATTTATAAACATACTCGCTTTGAGGCTTAATACCGTTAAAACCATTAAATCCCGGTACACCATCCATAATGCCCGGCAACAACAGTCCGTGCCAATGAATAGAAGAATCTTGGTTTTTTAAATTATTTTTCACGCGAATGATGGCTTCATCACCCTCTTCAAACTCAAGCAAAGGCGCAGGAAATTGACCATTTACGGTAATGCGCTTTACAGGCTTTCCAGTTGGGCTGACCACTGCTTCATCAATAACAAGCTGATATTCACGCACTTCGGCAAAAACCAAAGGCGACGATGCAAAACAAATACCTGCTAATAGGTACGAACTAATTTTATGAGACATAACTTAACCTTAATTTTGAAAAATAAATAAATTTTAAAAAAATTGGTTAAGTTTTAGGAGGACGTGAAATTTCTTGCCAATACCCATTTAGATATTGGTTGAGGTAATAAAAATTAGGCTGATCTATAGAATAGAAGGTATCTAGGGGATCTAGCGAGCTTTGCAAAGAATGAAGACATGAGATCTGTGTCTGGCAGGATAAGCTAGAACATTCCTGACACTTTTTGTGATCTATATTCTGATTAAGAGCTAAATGATTATGGCAATCGGTATTAGTCTGTACTTCGTGATTAATACCATGTTGAGTGACTTGCTGTGCTTGCTCTAAACAATGATCTTGGCTCATTTCAGTTTGCATATTGATATGCATTATCTTTACTGATGCAACAGACACACTACTCCATCCTATGGCAAAAACCATAAGAAAACAAAACCAAAGTTTTTTGGAGAGATGAGTCAACACGAATGCTATCTAGGAATAGAATTTAATCCAAAATATCTTAACGGAATTTCAAATATTTACAACTCAATATAATTTAGTAGTTTCTCTAAAATTAACATAATACACCTTATACGAAATGTGTTATAATTCTCTTGAAAATTCAACGCTGTAGTTCCTAGTTGATAGCCCGAACATCCCTGTTCGGGCTTTTTTTATGATTTTTCACGTTCCACGCCTATTCTTTGACCAATGTTTCACGACTTTGTTCATATTAGTTAAACAATCGTGGTTAATCAGGCACTGTTGCAAATAGAGATTTGAGTCGATGATGTTTCCTTTAAAAAGTACTTAGAGACCGAAAACCCTGTTGATTAGACACACTTCACCCTGAGGCTGACCATAATAAAATGACGATGCTTGTCCTTTACGTAGTGCACGCATGACTTCAATACCTTTAATTGTGGCATAAGCCGTCTTCATAGATTTGAATCCTAATGTGGCCCTGATGATCCGCTTTAGCTTGCCATGATCACATTCAATCACGTTATTTTTATACTTAATCTGCCTGTGCTCAAGGTCTGGTGGACATTTACCTTCCCGTTTTAACCGTGATAAAGCACGTCCATATGTGGGTGCTTTATCCGTGTTGATCACTTGTGGAATTTGCCACTTCTTCACATTATTTAAAATTTTTCCAAGAAAACAATATGCTGATTTGGTATTACGTCTAGAAGAAAGATAAAAATCAATGGTATCGCCACGTTGATCGACTGCACGATACAGATAAGACCATCGTCCATTCACTTTTACATAGGTTTCATCAATATGCCACGAGCTCAGATCTGTAGGATTACGCCAATACCAGCGTAAACGTTTTTCTATTTCAGGAGCATAACGTTGAACCCAACGGTAAATAGTCGTGTGATCAACATTCACACCCCGTTCGGCCAGCATTTCCTGCAGTTCACGATAGCTAATGCCATATTTACAATACCAGCGCACAGCCCAAAGAATGATTTCGCCCTGAAAATGCCGACCATGGAAAGGATTCATATGCTGCACCTTTAGCTAAAACAGTCTTCAGCTTACCATTCGTGGTTATTTGCAACAGTGCCCTTTGGGGCATGTGGTACATGAAAGCCCTATATTTAGCCATAGCAGGTTTAATTGGCTTTGGCATAGCTAAAGCTTTATATCCTGAAGTGATTTAAAAAAATTGGATATTTTTATTTAGAAATTACATTGTATGTTTACAACATAAATTGAGATATATAAAGATGACCCATTGAAATGGGATTAAAAAAAATACTTTATTTTTAATATTATAATTATATGTAGTTCAACTAATGGTGTGATAGGTTTTAGTTATAAACTTATTCATTCAGGAATTATATTGCTGAATGAATAAGTCTAATTGATTTATTTATGCAACCCAACTATTCATTTGATTCATTTGATTCATTTGATTCATTTGATTCATTTGATTCATTTGATTCATTTGATTCATTTGATTCATTTGATTCATTTGATTCATTTGATTCATTTGATTCATTTGATTCATTTGATTCATTTGATTCATTTGATTCATTTGATTCATTATTTTTAACTTGTTTTTGTTTAGAATTTTCAACTTTAGAAGCTTTTAAATTCTTTTCAAGAAATAACAAGCCGCCATCTGCATAACTAAAACTTGCGATACTAAAGAATGCACTAATTAACAGTAATTTAGTACAAAATTTATTTTTGAATAGCATGTTTATTTACTCTCATTTAATACTTGTTAGATATTCTAACTTTAAAGAATTAACACCCAGAGGACTCATAAATTACATTCTTGTAATTTTAAAATGTCTCAGGATGGTGTTTAAAGTGCGTGTGATAAATAGAAGTGTAATACAGGAAAATGGTAAGGTTTATCAGCCTAGTCATCTGTCCATTATGTAGAAAGAGCAGCACTTTAATGTTTATGCTGTTCCAATGTATTACATTCCTTACTTTCTATTTGTAACGTAATTTCAGTAATATTATGATTATGTTTTAGAACTTCTAAGGCCTTTTGATAGAGCTGATCTGGATTGCTATTCGGAGCAACCAAATGAGCAGTTAAATGAATATTTTTTGAGGATATAGCCCAGACTTTCAACTGATGAATCCCTTCAACGCCCTCTAGCTTCAATAAATCATTTCTTAACGACTCAATATCAATCTCATCAGGAACTCCTTCAAGCAGAATATTAATACTTTGTTTTAATAAAATCCAAGTTCGAGGTAAGACCCAGAAGCCAATTAACACAGCGATTACGGTATCAACCCACATCCACTGGGTAAAATAAATAACTATTCCTCCGATAATCACGCCTATCGATCCTAGAGCATCACTAAGAACTTCTAAATATGCACCTTTTATATTTAGACTTCCTTCAGCACTAGCAGAAAGGATTTTCATTGAAATCAAATTTACGACCAAACCAATGACCGCGACAATCATCATTTCAACACTTTGAATTTCAGCAGGGTTCGTAAAACGTTGATAAGCTTCATATACAATATATATTGCTACCACAAAAAGCATCACCGCATTAAACAGAGCCGCTAAAATTTCAAATCGCTGATAGCCAAAAGTTCTTTTATCATCTGCGGCTTTTTTACCAATTTTGATAGCGGCAAGAGCAATAGCTAAAGCGGCTACATCAGTAAACATATGAGCTGCATCAGATAACAAAGCCAAACTTTGGGTAATAAAAGCAGCGACAACTTCTACTATTAAAAAAGTAGTCGTTAAACCTAAGGCAACCATTAACTTCTTACTATTTTCTTCAGTAACAACCGCATGGCTATGATCATGATGTTCTGACATAAAATATTTTCCTTATTCTATTTATGATGAGCAGAGATATTGGATAACAGCCAATATCTCTGCTGTAAATCGACTAATCTATTGGATTAAGAAACTTTCTTTTCATTCATCCAGCGGTACAGTACGGGCAATAAAACCAATGTAAGCAGGGTAGAGGAGATAATTCCTCCAATAACCACTGTTGCTAAAGGTCTCTGTACTTCTGCCCCAGTTCCGGTTGCCAAAGCCATCGGGACAAACCCAAGGGACGCCACACAAGCGGTCATCAGCACAGGTCTAAGACGCAAAATTGCACCCTGCCACGTTGCATAATAAAGGTCATATTGTTGTCGCAACTCTTTGATAAAGGTAAGCATGACTAAGCCATTCAGTACAGCCACCCCCGATAGTGCAATGAAGCCAACCCCTGCTGACATGGATAATGGAATGTCACGCAACCACAACGCGATTAAGCCTCCACATAAGGCAAACGGTACACCACTAAAGACCAGTAAGCTTTCTTTGATATTATGGAATACAGCCATCAATAAAATAAAGATCGTCAACAATGCGAGCGGAACCACCAATTGCATACGTGCTTTTGCAGACATCAGATTTTGAAATTGACCGCCATAATCTATCCAATAACCGCTTGGTAATTCTTGTTTGGATAACGTGCTCTGAAGCTCTGTTACGAATGAGCCTAAATCACGTCCTTCTACATTTGCAGTAATAACCACTCGACGTTTACCATTTTCACGGCTGACCTGATTAATACCCAGGATATTTTCAACGCGTGCCACATCTTGCAGTTGGACTAAACCACCATTCGGCAATTGAATAGGAAGTACCGCTAACTGTTCAGGACTACGCTGGGATTCATCTAGACGGATGACAAAATCAAAACGCTTGTCTCCCTGTAAAATTGTTCCAACATTCTGGCCACCGACACTTGTAGCTACCAGATCCTGAATTGCTCTTACCGACAAGCCATATTGTGCAGCTCTGGACTTATCCACCTCTACATTCAACAAGGGTAAGCCACTGGTCTGTTCTACATTAACGGCTGTCGCGCCTGAAATTGAGTTAATTTTTTGAGAAATTTTATTCGCTTCGCGATTTAGAATCTCCATGTCATCACCAAATAATTTGACACCCACATCACTTCGCACCCCTGAAATTAACTCGTTAAAGCGCAGTTCAATGGGTTGCGAGAACTCACTGTTATTTCCCGGCAATGTCGCTAAGAAAGTAATCATTCTTTGGCGAAGCTCATCAATCGTTTGTTTTGGATCAGGCCATTCATCATGAGGTTTTAACAGTACCACGCCATCTGAAATGTTGGGTGGCATAACATCTGTGGCCACTTCTGCTGTACCGGTACGAGCAAAGATCGCTTTAATTTCAGGAAATTCTTTCAACAGTAACTTTTCAGTATTTTCCTGCATTCTCAGTGACTGTTCTAACCCTGTACTTGGGGAACGCATTTGCTGAACAGCAAAATCACCTTCACCCAGTTGAGGTGCAAACTCGCTACCTGTTTGAGTGGCTAGCACGCCCGTAAGCACTAAAATACAGGCAGCCACAATAGTCACAAATAAACGAAGCTCATAGGCTTTATCTAAAAGCAGTTCATATTTGGTTTTAAGCCAATGCATCCAGCGACTTTCGGTTTCCTTGACTTCTCCAGTGACAAATAGGGCAACTGCGGCTGGCACAAAAGTGACAGATAAAATCATGGCCCCAATTAAAGCCAGTACAACAGTCATTGCCATAGGATGGAAAAGTTTGGCTTCTACACCCGTCAGGGTAAAGATAGGTAGATAAACCACCAAAATAATTAACTGTCCAAAAATCAGAGGACGACGCGCCTGTTTTGCAGCCAAGAAGACTTCTTTAAATCTTTCAGAACGGCTAAGTAAACCACCTTTCAGCTTCTGAGCTTCTGCTAGCCGACGGATACAGTTTTCTACAATAACCACTGCACCATCAATAATAATACCGAAGTCCAGTGCCCCTAAACTCATCAGATTTGCACTAATCTTCTGCTCTGCCATTCCCGTCAAGGTAAACAGCATTGACAGTGGAATAACGCAAGCCGTGATCAGCGCAGCACGGAAATTACCTAGAAAGAGAAATAAAATAACAATGACGAGGATTGCACCCTCAATCAAATTTTTCTGAACGGTTTTGATCGCCCGATCAACCAAATGCGTACGGTCATACACAGTCTCAATCACCACACCTTTAGGTAGCGATTGCTGGATCGATTGCACCTTTTCATCAATGGCTTGAGCAACGGTACGGCTATTTTCTCCCATCATCATCATGGCAATACCCAATACAGTTTCTTCACCATTATAGGTTGCAGCCCCTGTTCTCAAGTCATGACCAATTGAGACATTGGCGACATCTGCCACCCGAATCGGATAGCCGTTTTTATTGGCAATACTGATGTTCTGGATATCTTCAATCGTGTTTAAAGTGCCGGGAACACGAACCGTTAGCTGTTGTCCATTTTTCTCAATATAGCCAGCACCACGGTTTTCATTATTCTCTGTTAAGGCAGTTTGTAAATCAGACAAAGGAATTTGCAATTGTTGCAATCGGTTCAGATCCGGGGCAACCACATAGGTTTTATTAAAGCCACCAATGCTGTTGATCTCCGCAACGCCTTTTACGCGCTGTAATTGTGGCCTTACAATCCAATCCTGAATTTCACGTAAATCCATAGCCGAATAAGCGGTCCCATCCGGTTTTTTAGCATTTGGTTCGGCTTTAATCACCCATTGATAGATTTCACCTAAACCTGTCGAAATAGGTGACATGTTAGGTTGCACATCTTCAGGCATTTCTCCCATTGCTTCTTGCAAGCGCTGGTTGATAAGCTGTCTGGCCCAGTAAATATCCGTGCCATCTTCAAAAATGATGGTCACTTGCGATAAGCCGTAGCGTGAAATAGAACGGGTTTGTTCCATTTTCGGCATGCCTGACATGGCATTCTCGATTGGATATGTAATCCGCTGTTCCATTTCTAAAGCCGTAAAACCATTGGCTGAAGTGTTAATCTGCACCTGAGTATTGGTAATATCTGGTACAGCATCAATCGGTAACTTTTGATAACTATAAATACCAATAGCAATCCAAGCCGCAATAAACAGCATGACCCAGATTGCGTTATGGATAGAAAACTGGATCAGTCGATCAAACAGTCCTTCAGGTTTTACCGATTCGTGGTCTGGAATTTGAGGAGTTTCAGTGCTCATGTGAAGCCTCTCCTTTTTCCAGCTCGGATTTCAGTAAAAAACTGCCTTGAGCGGCATATTTTTGTCCCTGACTAAGCCCACTCACCACTTCAATCCATTGGCTCTCCCCAGATGATTGCCCTAATTTCACAGGTTGCGGACTGAATTCAACTTTTTGTCCATGCTGAGTGGCGACAAAAACCACATCTTTTCCATCGACATTCTGAACTGCGGACTTAAGTACCCGTAATGCGGTACTTTCACTCCGTTGTTGCAACTGTACGTTCACCATCAAGTTTGGACGTAATTCGGTTGCATTCGATTCAACTTTTGCTCGCACCTGAAGACGACCTGTTTGAATATCCGCTTCAGTATTTAAAGTCTGAATAACAGCTTGATAAACCTTTTCTGTTTGCAAGGATTTAAATTCGATCTTTTGATTCGGGGCTAAGCCCATAATTTCAGAATTTGGAACAATAAACTCAAGCCAGAGTTGATCTAACCGGTCTATCGTAAAGAGTTGATCGGCTAACTGAACATTTTCCCCGAGAACCAAATCCTTTTTACTGATCACGCCAGAAATGGGAGCTTTCAAAATATAGCGTCCGTTACTGGCATTCACTGCACCAAATGCACTTAAACGTGATTGGGCCGCTTGAACCTGAATTTGTGCCCGTTTATAGCTGTTATAAGCACGTTGATAGTCCTGTTTTGCTGAAATGCCCTGTGACCAAAGCTGACGCTCACGATCATAGTCTTGTTTCGCCAGTTCAAGGTTGGTTTGTTCAATTTTAAGATTGGCCTGCTGATCAACTAGATCAGGAACAAGCAACGCAGCCAAAGGCTGTCCTTTCTGAACTTTTTGACCGAGTTCTACATAGACATTTTCTACATGACCACTAAAACTCGGTGAGACGTGCGCTTGCTGGTCAGTATTCACATTCAGTTTGGCAGGATAAGAACTTAATTTAACCACCGGGCCTTGATCGACCGCTGATAATTGTATGCCCTGTTCCACCAGTTGCTTGGCAGTCAGGCTCACACCTTCTGCATGCTCTTCGGTTTCACCGCCATGTTCTTCTCCGCTTTCTTCCTCTGCATGTTCATCTGATGTTTCCGATTTATTCTTACCAGTTAAGATCAAAAAAATACTGAGGAGTACGGTAGCGCCGATAACCAAACTAATCAGTAGAGGTTGAGAGATTTTTCCGCTCTGTTTTTTTAAGCTGTTTTTAAGATCGAACATGTTAATTTCCCCCACCAATGACAGGCATGGCCTGTATGTCTTGCCATAAGTTTTGATTGATTTGTGCAATAGCATCTTTCGACATGACTTCACTTGGGCTAATGCCTAAGCTCAAACTTTCTGCTTCAATGGCCTTTTGCCAGCCATCCCGTAACAACTGGACTTTACGCAGACGGATGTCTTGTAATTGAAGCGTGGCTTGCTGAACATCGGTTAAAGCAAACTTGCCTGCCAAGAAACCTTGTAGCGTCTTACTTTGAACTTGAGTCGCCAAAGGAATTTGAGTCTCGTCAACGACTTTGAATTGCAGCTCTAAACCCTGCAACTCGGTTAAAATTGTGCCTATTTGCAGCGCATTTTGCTTCAGATAAAACTCTTTCTGACGCTCTAATAAGTTCATTTTTTCTTGCGCGATTTTTATGCCATTTTGCTGACGATCGAAAATATTAAGCGGTACACTGACTCCGACTACTAATTGATTTTGTGTGGAGTTTTCCAAGGATTGGGTGCGGTTGACACCTAGGTTTAAAGTGGGGTTAGGACGTGCCTTTGCCCTTAGTTGATCAACCGTTGCTTGAGACTCTAATACCAGTAAAGCTCGATATTTCTCAACGTAGTTTTCCGCTAAATATTCTTGAACCTGTTCATGAGTCGATTTTGGCCAGAGCTTTTGTGAAGAGAGGTTTACCTGCAATGACTTATCAGACGTACCCCATAAATTTGATAATTGTTGGGTGGCCACTTGTACCTGTAAGTCTGCCTGTCTAAAAAGACGGATATTTTCAGCATGGCTTAAACGTGCGCGATTTACATCTACTTGGGCAATACTGCCTGCATTAAAGCGCTTTTCGATTGCTTGAAGGTTTTCTTGGCTCACCCGAAGTTGTTCATTGACAATGTTTTTTTCAAGTTCAGCAATGGCCAGTTGTGACCATACATATTTCACTGCAAGCTCAATTTGTGCTTGATAAATCTTCTGTTTCAGCGCTGTTTTATCTGTAGAGAGACTGGCTAATTTTTGGTTTGCTCTTCGCTCACCAAAAATATCCAAGGGTTGTGATATGCCAATGGTAAGCTCTTTTTCATTATTTGAACCAAATCCCGTTTGTTCAACTGACAGTTCAGGATTTTTAAACAGCTTACTTTGCTGAAGATTCGTGGCATTAATGCTGTTTTGCGTTTCCCAGAAATTTTGGGACGCTTGATATTGGTTAACCTGCTCAATAGCTTGCTGCAGCGTTAAATCTTGAGTACTGGCGACTACGGAAGTACTGAAGCTGATCATTGCAGATAGCAAGATACCGCTACCTAAGGCTGACCAGGATAAATTCAGGATGGAGGTATCCTGATGTAATTTGTTTTTTGACATGAAAATGCCCCACGCATAATGAAATTAGGAGTGGTGGGCTTTTATAAGACTACCCCACCAATAGTAGGGGCAAATCGGGAGGCGGGGTTAATTGATCCAGATAAGGGGGTTTATAAAAAGTTATTCCCAAATAAGTTGGGGTAATGCCGGTCTCAAAATTAGCTTTAAGCTTCAGATCATCGGGTGGGTCAATCTGAATCACGATTGTATTTGAGAAATGACTGCACTTTTCGTTAAAACAAACCTTCTGACAATAGTCATAGATTTCTTTATAGTTTTCTAGGGAATAAAGTGCTTGACGAGGACTATCACTCTTTTCGTCTAAATCGATTGGATTAGAGAGTATTGAATTGGGTATGTTTGGCATTTCATGCAGACAAGCAGCCTCTGCCACACTCCAAATATTCTGGAATGTGAATAAGAGTACCAATATCTGGATTAGAAATGTTTTTCTCTTCATACACAAATCTGTATTTAAAACACCAATCGGAAGCTAACCAAAGCTATCTAAGATCTGATCACAAAATTTAAGTCACCTTAATCTTTTTGCAGCCTTAAGTAAAGATATACAGAGTTTTTGAAAAAAGCATAGGTCTAGATAATCAAGCTAGATTTTTTAGAACTCCACATTGGTCAATTGTACATAAACCATCACAAGTACCTCTTAAATCAGATAATTGTTCAATAAGCTTTTGTTGCTTGATTATATTTTCTCTGATAGCACTGACATGTAAGTCAATTAATTCATTCACATCTGAACAATTTTTCTTGGGATTATCTTTATAGGTGAGTAATTGACGAATTTCATTCAAACTCATATTTAAAGTTCGGCAATTCAAAATAAACTTAATTCGCTCAACATAGCCTATATCGTAAAGGCGGTAATTTCCTTCCGTTCTTTCGGGTTCCGGAATTAAACCTTCCTTTTCATAAAACCTAATTGTTAATACTGAACATGAGGTTTTTTTAGAGAGTTCACCAATTTTTAAATGCATTGAGTTGGTATTTCCAAAAAATCTTGACTCTATAGTAACTATAGGGATTCTAATATTCAAAGTTTATAAATTTTTTTAATGGGTATAATTATGAGTGGTTGTGGATGTAGTAAAGAAACACCATGCAAAGATAAGAAATCTCAACAAGAAAATCATCCATCAATTGCAGAAGCAAACAATTCAAAGAATTGTAATAATACGCTTAGCTGTTGTGGTGAAGAGGAAGAAGAAAAATCTTCATCTCCTTGCTGTAACACTTCAAACAGTTGTGAAGATACCGCTCAATCCTGTTGTGGTTCTGATCCCAAAGAAAATTTAAGCACTGAAGACGTTTTAAAAAATTCGCACTACATGAGTGAATACTTAGTTCCCAAAATGGATTGTTCTGCGGAAGAACAGATGGTTCGTATGGCGCTATCTTCAATTGATGGTGTTCAAAAACTCATCTTTGATTTACCTAACCGTTCTTTAAAGGTTCTACATAATCAAAAAGATGAAAATATAACCACCAAACTTGAAGCTTTGGGTTTTGGTGCAAAGCTTGTGAAGACTGAAACTTATATAAGCAATCAACAGGCTAAGCAAACAAGTACCTACACCATTCCTAAAATGGATTGCTCTGCTGAAGAGCAAATGGTCCGTATGGCTCTTGCAGATATTGAAGCAGTTAAAGGTCTTACTTTTGATCTTCCCAATCGAAAACTGAAAGTCTTCCATAATGAAGGGAGTCAGCAAATTACGGCCAAACTTGAAGGACTGGGTTTTGGGGCGAAACTTGATGAAACACAGCTTTCTTCAGGCGATATACCTAATGAACCTGATCCTGTGAGACAAGCTAAAGTACTTAAACTGTTATTAGGCATTAATGCTCTACTTTTCTTTATAGAATTCATCAGCGGAATTATTGCTGCGTCTACAGGATTGATTGCTGATTCTCTAGATATGTTTGCCGATGCAGCCGTTTATGGTATTGCGCTATATGCCGTCGGAAAAGCTGCGAAATATCAAGTGAAAGCAGCCCATTTCGCAGGTTGGATTCAGTTATTACTTGCTGTCATCGTGATTATTGATGTCATTAGACGATTCATGTTTGGAAGCGAGCCAGAATC
Organism: Acinetobacter lwoffii; assembly: GCF_019343495.1. Lineage (NCBI taxonomy): Bacteria > Pseudomonadati > Pseudomonadota > Gammaproteobacteria > Moraxellales > Moraxellaceae > Acinetobacter > Acinetobacter lwoffii. Next base: position 22,264 of record NZ_CP072552.1, read on the forward strand.
AACGCTCATGATTGTTATTGGCCTGCTCGCACTTATAGCTAACGTGACATGCTTATATCTTATTTCTGGTCATCGAGAAGATGGCGCACATATGAAAGCCAGTTGGATTTTCTCGGCGAATGACGTTGTCGTAAATATGGGCGTTATATTTGCCGGTGTACTCGTGGCGTGGACGGGATCAGCTTACCCAGACTTAATCATTGGCATCCTGGTTTCTTTATTCGTGCTTAATGGTGCTCGAAAGATTTTGGCTTTGAAGTAAGAGTATCGAAAATGAATCTATTTCAAGTTAAACAAAATCAGATCGTCAAAATTAGAGATCTCAAAAAAGGTAATCAATACAGTCATACCACTGATCCCGTATTGGAACGGCTCCAACTATTAGGTTTTAGAGAGGGTGAAACTCTACAAGTACTCGCTAAAGGTGTTTTTGGCGGAGATCCTGTTTTAGTTCAAATTGAAACTTCAAGATTCGCATTAAGAAAGAATGAAGCTGAAAGAATTTTTGTAGAGTTAGTATCCAATGAAGATTAAGAACATTGCATTAGTCGGTAATCCAAATTGTGGAAAAACCTCTTTATTTAATACGCTTACTGGTACGCGACAAAAAGTTGCCAACTATGCTGGAGTTACCGTAGAAAGAAAAGAAGGTTCTTTTAAATTACCTTCTGGTGATGCAGTACGAGTATTGGACTTACCCGGAACTTACAGTTTAAAACCTAGTAGTTTAGATGAAGAAGTCACCAGGGCAGTTTGTTTGGGCGAGCTAAAAGGTGAAGTTCTACCCGATATTTTTATATGCGTTGTAGATGCCACAAATTTAAGCTTACATTTGAGCTTGGTTCTCGAAGTTCGTGCTCTAAATCGCCCTATGATTCTTGTATTAAATATGATGGATGAGGTCAAAAAGCGTGGTATTTCCATTGATAAGGATAAACTGTCTCAACTGTTAGGTATCCCTGTAGTTGAAGCTGTCGCAGTTAAAACAAAAGGAATTCAAGATTTAATTAATCAATTAGATCAAAAAAATCTTTTTATTACTCCTTATCATTCTGAATTAAGTCATTTTGAACAGGTCAAACAAATCACCAAACAAGTTATTTTAAATAATGACAGTGGTGATAAAAGAACCGCATTTCTAGATAAAATTTTTCTACATCCTGTATTGGGTTTAGTAATCTTAACTTTAACCATGTTTGTGATGTTCCAGGCGGTATTTATATGGGCAACGCCTTTTATTGAATTCATTGAAAATTTTGTCGCATGGCTCAGTGATTTTATTGGACCACTAATCCAACATCCTCTATTAAAAAGCTTGGTTGTGGATGGGGTAATTGCTGGTGCAGGTAGCGTGCTTGCATATATGCCTCAGATTTTGATTTTATTCTTCTTCATTTTAATGCTTGAAGAGTCAGGCTATTTACCCCGGGCAGCATTTCTTTTAGATAAATTAATGTCTAAAGCCGGGCTTAGCGGCCGTTCATTTATTCCTCTGCTATCCAGTTTTGCTTGTGCCATTCCCGGAATTATGGCAACCAGAAGTATCAGCTCTGAACGGGACCGATTAGCAACAATTATGATTGCACCCTTGATGACCTGTTCAGCAAGATTGCCAGTATATGCTTTATTGATCGCGGCATTTATTCCCAACCAATTAATCTACGGCTGGTTAAGTCTGCAAGGATTAGTCCTTTTTGGTCTTTATATGTCGGGAATAGTCTCAGCGTTATTAGTTTCAGTCTTTCTGAAGTTGGTTCGAAAAGATAAAACTGAAAGTATTTTTATTTTTGAACTTCCCACATACCGAATTCCAGATATTAGAAATATTGCATTAGGCTTATATGATAGGGCAACTATTTTCTTAAAACGAGTTGGTGGCATTATCGTTGCGCTGTCTATCTTGTTATGGGTGCTAGTCACGTTCCCTCAACCACCAGATAATGCAACCATGCCGGCCATTAACTATAGTTTAGCTGGTCAGTTAGGGCATTTAATTCATCCTATATTTGCGCCTATTGGGTTTACATGGGAAATATGTATTGCACTCATTCCTGCTATGGCAGCAAGGGAAGTTGTAATTGCTGCTCTTGGGGTGATTTATGCGATGTCAGGTGATGAAGATACAGTAACTCAAAGTCTGTTAAGTCAAATTTCAGGCCCGGATGGATGGGGGTTAGCCACAGGTTTATCATTATTGGTATGGTTTATTTTTGCTCCCCATTGTCTTGCTACGTTAGCAACAATTAGACGAGAAACTGGCAGCTGGAAACAGCCCATCATTATGGCAACTTATTTGTTTGCATTAGCCTACATCTTTTCATTCATCACATATCAAGTTGCGAGTAATCTTTAATTAGCAAATGAATAAAATAAGGGAGCTAGCTCCCTTATTTTATTGAAATACTCACTATAAATGAAGCGCTTTTACAAGAAAAACTGTATAGATATCAATAATATTAAACAGCTTCCTAAGAAAACTTCTAATTTAATTATAAATTATGAAAGAGTTCCCTCTTTTTAGTGCAATTCATGAAATTAGGTTTAAATATCAAAAATTATGGCTTAATGAAGAGCATGATCTTGTAGACACTTTTAGTGAAATAATAATCAAAATATTGGAATGCTCCCAGTAGCCTAGACACAAAACCGATTCTAAAATTCTTATACTCGATATGGATAATTATTCTGAAAATTTTTTAGTATTAATTTCTTGTAGATAAGTGAAGATCTCATCTACTGTAGCTCTCGCTGTTCTAGAAACGCCAATTAATGTTGCAGATGCCATACCTGTCCAATCTCCATATCCAACTAACCACAAGTTAGGTAACTTAATAGACCTTCCATTTTGAACTTCTACAAAGTTATCTCGCTCTACTATATCTATACTTTTTAGATGATTTAATGAAGCCTTAAATCCAGTACACCAAATAATCACATCAATTTTCTCTTTTTTTCCATCTGGCCAAATAACTGCATCTGTAGCTAAAGATTGAAAAGGTGGACGGCTATGTAAGACTCCTCTATTCCTTGCCTCTTTGACACTATCGATCATCACAATATCACCTAGGCCACCTATTGGCTGGTCAACTTTTCTTCCTTCTTGTTGTACTTTTAAACGCTCAGTTGCTCTTAAAAACAGTACTCGACCATCGACATCATCAGGTAAAAATTGAGGCGGAGTTTTTGTGACCCAAATGGTTTCAGCAACTTGTGAAACCTCAGCGAGTATTTGCGCGCCCGAATTCCCCCCACCCACCACGATGACTTTCTTATCTTTAAATGAATCTGCATTCAGGTAATGGGCTGAATGTAACTGCGTGCCTTGAAAGTTTTCCTGTCCCGGATAATCAGGAATAAACGGCTGGCGCCATGTCCCTGTTGCACTGACCACCACCTTGGCTCGCCAAAACTTTTCTCCAGCATATACGTCTAAATACTTTCCCTTCGATTCCACACGATCGACATGTACTGGACGAACAATCGAAAATTGATATCTCTGTTCATAAGCCGATAAATACTGGATCACCTCATTTCGTGTTGGATAGGTCTGTTCAGTGATGGGCATCATCCAACCGGATAGAGAACTCCAGGTATTAGGAGAAAAAAGACGCAATGACTCCCAGGTATGCAGCCAGGCACCCCCCGCTTGATTTTGCTCATCCAATATAATGAATGGGATTTTCTTGCGCTTTAAAAAATAAGCGGTAGATAAAGCGGCCTGCCCACCACCGATAATGATCACATCAGTTTCAGTCTGTTTCTGGTTCAAAGCCTTCACCTTTTCCTTATTTATCTCTGACTTCTTTAATGTAAAAACCCAATCATGAAGACTGGGTTTTTACAATATTCATTGTACCTTTAACAGCACTTCATCGGTACAGCATAAAAGTGTTACTGACCTGGCAATGAGGCGCAGTATTTAATACCATCCAGCATTTATAAACTGCGCTGATTTACACGCTTGGACAACTCTTCAGCCGATTCCTTGCGTTCAGAATAACGATCTGTCAGGTATTTGCTTTGTCCACGAGTCAGTAGGGTGAACTTAAATAACTCTTCCATCACATCCACAATCCGGTCATAGAAAGCCGAAGGTTTCATTCGTCCATCTTCTTCAAACTCCAAAAAAGCTTTTGGAACTGAAGACTGATTTGGAATGGTGATCATCCGCATCCACCGCCCCAAAATACGCATCTGGTTCAGGCTGTTAAATGACTGTGATCCGCCACTGACTTGCATCAAGGCAAGAGTTTTACCTTGGGTAGCACGGATTGCCCCTCCTGCCAGTGGAATCCAGTCGATTTGAGATTTAAAGATTGAACTCATAGAACCATGGCGTTCAGGTGAACACCAGACCATGCCTTCTGACCATGCTAAAAGCTCATGCAGTTCTTTTACTTTTGGATGCTCAGTATCCGCATCTTCTGGTAAAGGAAGCCCTTTAGGATGAAAGATTTTTATTTCCGCCCCAAAATGCTCAAGGATTCGACCGGCTTCAAGAACTGCAAGGCGACTGTAAGAACGTTCTCGATTAGAGCCATACAGCAGCAAAATTCGCGGAGGATGAGCAAGTTCTTTGGCTTGAACTTTTTCAAAGGTGGGTTGCTCAAGAAGATTTAGATCTACATTTGGGAGATTCATAGAGTTAGGCCTCTTTAAAAACTTTCTTTCTCAGCCAGAGTGAAACACTCACCAAGGCAATCAACACAGGAACTTCGACCAGTGGGCCAATAATCGTGGTAAAAGCAACAGGCGAAGCGATACCAAAAGTTGCAATCGCTACTGCAAGTGATAATTCAAAATTATTCCCCGCTGCGGTAAATGCAATTGCTGTGGTCTTAGGATAGTCATTGCCCATCCATTTACTCATAAAGAAGCTGATGAAGAACATTAAAACGAAGTAAATGGTTAAAGGAATCGCGATGCGTAAAACTTCAAGCGGAAGACTCACGACATCACCGCCTTTTAGGCTAAACATGGCCAGAATGGTGAACAGCAAAGCCATTAAACTCAGCGGACTGATTTTCGGAATGAACTTGGTTTCATACCATTCCACGCCTTTCTGTTTCACCAAAATCCATCGCGTTAAGAAACCTAATAAGAACGGAATACCAAGATAAACCAGAACAGCATGGGTGATGGTCCAGAAATCGACATTAATGACCTGCGAAGCGACACCAAAATAGGGTGGAAGGAAGGTCAGGAATAACCAGGCATAGGTACTGAAAAATAGAATCTGGAAGATGCTGTTAAAGGCAACTAATGCTGCAACATATTGATTATCACCACAGGCCAAGCCATTCCACACCAGAACCATGGCAATACATCGAGCAAGACCAATCAGGATGACACCGGTCATATATTCTGGATAACTATGTAAAAATATGATTGCCAGGGCAAACATGAGTACTGGCGCGATCAGCCAGTTTTGTACTAAGGACAAAGTAAGGGTTTTCTTATCCTTAAACACTTGTGGCAAAGTCGCATAGTTCACTTTTGCCAGTGGTGGATACATCATTAGAATAAGACCAATCGCGATTGGAATATTCACTGAATCAATGCTTAATTTATCGAGTGCGACAGAAGCCTGAGGAAAGAAGTTTCCGATGGCAATGCCTAAGGCCATGGCAATAAAAATCCATAGCGTCAGGTTGCGATCTAAAAAAGATAAGCGTTTTTCAGACATTTCACTTACTCAACGTTCGAAATTTGATTAATTGCTGCAATCAATTCTGAGCGAGATAGTTTATCTACATTAAGTTTAAATAAAGCATCTAAGCGACGATTGATATGTTCAACAGTGCTCATAAAGGCTTTCATTTTTTCTTCTTTATTCACGTCTAAGTGTGAAGGATCAGCCAAGCCCCAATGTGCCTTGATTGCTCCACCCAAATAAAGTGGACATGCTTCTTGAGCAGCAGAATCACATACTGTGATCACAACATCAGGTTGATATTGTTCACAATCATTAATCGTTTTACTCCATAAACCTTCGGTAGATAATCCTAAGTTTTCAAGGGTTTCTAAAGTTAGCGGGTGAACTTGACCTGAAGGCTTACTCCCAGCGCTATAGGCTTTCCAACCTTCTGGTGCTCGGCTATTAAACAAAACTTCAGACAAAATGCTACGGCAGCTATTTCCAGTACATAAAAATAAAAATTTCATTGAATTACTCACAATAACTATTTACAGAAAGGGGGTGTTGATCATCCAGCTTTGATTGAGATTGAACCGTCTTCAAAATATCTAAAATTTCATAACACCAGTTGGCCAATTTTGGATTGATACTGTAGTAAACCCATTGGCCTTGTCTGCGATCTTGAAGTAGCCCTGAAGCACGTAAAAGGGCTAAATGTCTTGAAATTTTCGGTTGACTGAGTTGTAGTTTTTCAGTCAAATCACATACACATAGTTCTTTATTTTCAACAATTAATGTCACTATATTGAGACGTGTTTCATCTGATAAGCATTTAAAAAAATTAACTTGATCCATATAAATCTCCTTCACATTCTTTCCATTCAAGAGATGAGAAAGTACTATTTAATTCTTTGGCCATTTTCATCAATAATTTTTTCACCATCTTCTTTGCTAAATGCGCCTTTCTGAGGAAACGGGAGAATATCCAAAACAACTTCAGAAGGACGACACAAACGTGTACCTAAATCCGTAACAACGAATGGGCGGTTAATCAAAATAGGATGTTGAAGCATAAAATTTAAAAGCTGTTCATCAGACCAATCTTCCCGAACAATTTCTAAATCAGAATATGGAGGTACATTTTTACGAATTGCTTCTCTAACACTTAAACCAGCACTACGAATAAGTTCAATTAATTCTGCTTTCGAAGGTGGGGTAATTAGATATTCAATAACGATTGGTTCAATTCCTGCATTTTGAATTAAAGCTAAGGTATTCCTTGATGTACCACACTCAGGATTGTGATAAATCTTTATGGTCGAGAACATTTTGACTAACACTGCTATTAGAAACTCAGATATACTTATATACGTATTTCCACATATATGTAAATACGTATATTGATTTTATTTAAATTACTTAATGTCAATAAATGTATATATATTCTTGCAAATTCTTATGAGTGAGAAAAAACTCGTTATTTAAATATGTAAATTTAGAGTAAACCCTAAAGTTACAATCTGAAAGTTCATGAAATTATGTATCATTTAAATGATTTTTAATCATAAATAACATGTAACTTTAGTATTAAAGATTTATAATTTACGAAATTGTTCATTTTTATCCAATTGGGGCGTGAAAAATTGAAAGGCCAAAAAGTAGGGTATATCCGGGTAAGTTCTGTCGAGCAAAACACTGGACGTCAACTTGAGGGAATTGAAGTCGACCGGATTTTTGTTGACCGTGCTTCAGGTAAAAATACTGACCGACCTAAATTTCAGGAAATGTTGAACTATGTCCGGGAAGGGGACAGGGTGATTGTACATTCAATGGATCGTTTTGCGCGAAGCCTAAAAGATTTGGTCACTGAAGTAGATAAACTGGTCAAACGAGGAATCGCCATCCAGTTTGTAAAAGAAAATATTACTTTTACAGCCGAATCCACCCCGATGGATAATTTGATGCTTCAAATGATGGGTGCTTTTGCACAGTTCGAACGTGAGATCATTTTAGAGCGGCAAAAGGAAGGAATAAAACTCGCCTCTGCTCAGGGGAAGTACAAAGGTCGGGTGCATAAACTAAAGCCTGACCAAGCTGAAGCTTTACGACAAGCATGGAAGGAGGGGAAGTACCCTTCAAAAATGGCATTAGGCCAGGCATTTGGAATTAGTCGCCAAGCGGTATATCGGTATTTAAAAGCCGGGAAATAACTCAATTGAAATTGGCGACTATATTTAGTTTAGCTTATGAAAATCGTGAAACGTTGATTAAATAATAAGTGCAGAAAGCAAAGAGTTACTAATTTTATACAATATAAGTTTTTGATTTATAATTAATTAACTCGATTGCAATCTAGCTTTTTCAGCAACGATTTATCTTTTTTAAAATAGTATTAATTTATTTTTTTGAGAACAAACCTTAACAAAATTACAAGTTTGTAATTTTGTCGTCATTCGGATGTATATATTTACTCATTATTATAAGTAAAGATTTTTTTGGTCCAAGATATGATTAGATTCAATAATATGTACATGAAGATTATTTTAGTTATTTTTACTATAGTTTTTTCAACCAGTAGTTTTGCTGATGGGGGACTCCGTTTCTTAGAGAAAAATTTAGAAATAATTAACAAATAATTAACATAGTAATTTAAATTAAAAAGTGATTTATCAGGTGAATTTTAACTATATAAATAATTTATTTAATTTAATAAACCTTTCATAAATCATTTTTTGCTCAGTTCTATGTTGTAAATTCCAGCAATTATCATAGCCACGCGGCTGTTACTGAAGAGAATAGTAAGAAGCTAATATTTACTGTAGGTTTGACCACTACGTTTTAATCGTAGAAATTATAACCGTTTTTATTACTCAAAGTTTAACTTTTGTGATTATCTAAAAACACATAGCGGTCGAATGGCCATATTAACTGACTTAAAATCAGTCGCATACTTTAATGTAGCGGTTCTGATAGCACAAAAGTTCGCAGCATGAAAACGGAACCGGCATAATTGATTTATAGTGAACCCATACACTAAGCATAATGATTTAGAGGACGATAATCCCAATGAAAAAATTCCTTTTAGGAGCTGTTGCCGCATCTGTTTTGGCCTTTTCAGGCAATGCTATGGCCAATTTTGTGGCAGGTCAGGACTATCAAGTGGTTGCAAAACCAGTCAAAGTCGAAAAACCGGGCAGAATTGAGGTACGTGAATTCTTCTGGTACGGCTGTGGTCACTGTTTCGCGCTTGAACCACATATGCAGGGCTGGTTGAAAAAATTACCAAAAGATGTACGTTTTGTACGTACGCCGGCTGCAATGAATCCACTCTGGGAGCAGGCAGCGCGTGCTTATTATGTGTCTGAAGCATTGGGTGTGCGTCAAAAAGCACATTTACAATTATTCCATGATATTCATGATAAGCAACGTCCAATTTTAGAACAGGCGCAATTGGCCAAGTTCTATACCCGCTATGGTATTCCTGAAGCGAAATTTAACAGCACTTATAAATCTTTCCCGATCACTTCGAAAATTGCCCAAGCCAAAAATCTGGCTGCTCAGTATCAGTTAAGTGGTGTTCCGGCAGTGACCGTGAATGGTAAATATATTGTGCAGGGTAATGATGCCAAAGTCATTCAGGTGGTGAATTACCTGATCGAGAAAGAGCGTAAAGCCAAATAAGACGCGATTGATTATCTCTAAAAAAAACCTGCATCGAATCTGCAGGTTTTTTTATTTAAACTGGAGGAATGGTTATTTACGTCCTGACTGCCGGATCTGGTGTTTCTATCGGCGGGCGATACCAGTGTAAAATTCCTCGGAATAAGAGCTGCATCTGCAACACGCTTTGCGCTTTAAAGTAATGAATTTTCCTTTCTATTTCAACACGCAGAATTGCCGAGGCGCCCCGACGCTCTAAAACAAACAAAGGTGGTGTTTCAAAAAGTATGCTGAAAAAAACAATATGGCTTTTGATAAAATAGAGGTATGAAAATAACGCTACAAATCAAATGTCCTACCTGTCTAAGTAACAATATTGGGATAGTTTTATCACAGCATTTCAATGTTGCAAGCAAGTGATCGGTAAGTTTTTTACCGTCGGTATTGAAGGTAACAATTGTAGAATTCGTCATCGAATCAGGCGTGGATTTAGGAGAAGTTGCAACTTTTCTAAAAAGCTCGAAAATCATTTTAAAGCCTTTGATTTGACTTTCTTTTACCTTAATAACGGATTTGTTTAACGCTAGCATACTTTTTGAAACACCACCAAAGTGGTAAGGAATTCCCACTGTTACTCTAACAGAGATTAAGCAGGATCAGCTGTAAATCCACGCTCACTGAGAGTTGCAATGACTTTATCCTGACTCACTGTTGTGTTGATTTCAACGATACGGTTTTGTAAATCAATATCGAGTGAGGCATTCGAGTCGAGCTCTTTAATTGCGGTAGTAATGCCGCGTGCACAACCACCACAAGTCATATTAGCGATGTGAAATTTCATATGTTGCTCCTTTTTAACAAAACATTTGTTTAAAACATTAGAACAGTAACTCTAAACTTTCACCATACAACCAGCCTTTTTCTGAATCAGTTACTCGCTGTAACTTGGTCTGTTTATAACCTTACAGTTTTCTTCAGAGTATTCCAAAGAAGAGTGTTCTAATGACTACAGTAAAAGTACTTAACCAACATTAATGTGACTTTAAAATGACATTTTTGTCATCTACGATCACTCTGAAATTTATAAGATTAGTTATTTCAATCAATGGTAGTGAACTGAATAGATGAGACCGTTATGGGTTGAAGATAAGCTAAAAACCGGTGACTACCTTTATGTATAATGCCTCATGATGCGATTTTACTGTTCTGATTGTCGTAAGTTGACAGTCCAGTAGAAACTTTATTGCTCAGCTACAAAAGATAAATGCAGTAATGTTAAATTTCCTCAATTCCCTTATTTTGAAATTCTCTTATTCAATACCCACGACAGTGGTTATATAGCCTGTTGTTAATAGAATTGATAGACCTAATAACATCTCAAATAAAATGGCATGACTAAGGTGTTTAGCGAATTTAGGATGTTGAAGACGCGGGGTGAAATACCATTTGTTGAAGGCAGCTAAAAGTAGAATACTTATAACAAAAAACATTTTAACCATGAAACCATAGCCATATGCAGTATTGATTAAGGTATTAAAATCTTTAATTAAAAGAAGAGCTACACTAGCGCCACAGGCGATTAATATCCCAACAATGAAAGCAGCAATACGTCCAAATACATGCATGCGATCTTTTAAAGGTAAACCACTTATTTCCCGGCTGGTTTTCCATAACGGATATAAAGACCCCATCCATAACGACATAACTAGAATATGGATTGATAATAAAATTTGAGCAAGTAAGGTTAAATTAGCGACATGTCCGAGCTGGGAAAAACTAAAAATAATCGGGATAAGTAAAATACAAAATATTGAACTTTCAATTATAGAAAACTGACCTTTGTTCCTGTTAACTTTAACCACCATGAGAAGAAGTAAAAGAGCAAAACTAATAGAACGAAGAACGTATATATACCCCGTCGGAGTATTAACCAATATATTAATATACGTGGGGTCCACCATCCCTGTAATACCAGTATTGGCAAAACTACCAATCAGAATAAAAAATCCTAAGGTACTGGAAATTAGGCCTAATCCAGCGCCAATTGTAATATATTTAAGAATCGATTCTTTTAGTTCAAGATATTGTCTAAGTAAAAAATAGCAAAAGGCTCCACCAACGACAAAAGCTACACTTAAATATAAAATAACCTTAGTTAACCAAGTGGCCCACATCCAATATTCAGAAATCATTATTTTTGTCCATTCTAGAACAACATGCCAGCACCTCACTGACATGTTGAAAGGTAATCAATTCTTATTTAGTTGATTTGATAGTGAAACTATATTCACCATTCATGTTGTGACCATCTTTCCCCATTGTTGTCCAGACAACGGTATATTTACCTTTTTTCAGTTTCGGAAGAGCGACATCAAAGGATTTCTTTAAGTCATGAGTAACTTTATATTTTAAAGGAACATCTCTTCGCTGAGCATCCAGTAACTTAATATTCATCAACATAACCTCTGCACCAAAGTTAAGGGTCAAGTTCTTTGGTTGACTAAGGATAGATGCATTTTCCGCAGGAATCGCACTCACTAAACTCACATGAGCGAACGTAGTTGTAGTAGCCACAATCATCGTTGCAGCTACTACAACATTACGTAGAGCAGTCATTTTATTTTGAAATAATTTCATTTACGTTTCCTCTTGATTCGTTAGTTCATTAGAGATGACTTTATAAAATCTATATTTAATGAGACCACATCATCTCCTCTTATATTTCAATTATTAGTGAGAGACAGAAACAGAGCGATGACTTCAAAATTACATTTTTGTCATTTTTAAAATTTAAAATCTTTAACTATTAAAATAATCTTATTGAAAAATAATGATCATTTAACAAACAAATTATGTAGGTGGTTGATTTATGAAATGTAGTAATCATTTTGTCTAAGAAAATAGTAGCTATTTAATTTTTTATATTTTAGTTTAAATATAAACATGTTATGTTTAATTTGATCTAATATAAATTTGTGGGCTAAGCACATGACTCAAACACGTCCAAGAATGACCAAATTATTTGAACAGCTTGGTTTAGCTTCTACTGAAGAAGCAATTGCAAAATTCATAGAGAGCCATCAGCTAGCTGGAGATGTTTTTTTAACACAAGCAATTTTTTGGACTGATGCTCAACGTCATTTTTTAGAAGAAAAACTACACTCTGATGGTGAATGGACGACAGTGATTGATCAATTAAATGAGTCTTTACATGAAAATTCAGTAAAATAATTTTCCGTTAGTATTAAGGATCTACATTCTTCCCTGCATTGAATACAACTCATTCATACAGTAGTACTGTTTTGGAGATGGAATCTCTATTATATAAGTAGTAGATTCCTTACTCTGAAATTTGGATTATAAACCCTAATATTAAAAATAATCTTCTTTACCTTCTATCTAATAAATATACCAATAAGTTTAATAATTAAATTATCCACCCTTTTTTCTATAAAAAACTATTTTGATCAACTGTATTTTTTCTTTAAAGGAATAACAGTGTAAATTACATTAAGAATGTGTCTCTAACTAGCCTTGGAGTCATCTAATCATTTCATTTTTATTTTTTTAAGCACATAAAATCATAACAACTTTAATAGTTTTAAAAGATTAATATTAAATAAAATTTTTGTCATCTCAGCATAGACTATATATTTCGAGAAGATCTCAAAATTACATTTTTGTCATTTTTAAAAATAATTAATTAATAGTGCTAAAATTTTTAAGAGAGACAGAGAATAACCAAAAATTTCATCAGTTTAGTAGTCAAATTCCTAGACTCTGTTCAGTACTAAAACATAGCTTTTACTTCCAAATTATTTAAAGGAAAAAATTATGATGAAATTCAAAAACATTTTTTTGGGCTTATGTATCGCAGCCGCGTCATTGAATACATTTGCACAGCAATCCGATGAACACAAAGATCACCACCCTGAAAAAACAGCACCATCTGCAGTAACAATTAAGCAAACAGTTACCAGCACCACTGCTACAGATAAAATGGCTGCAATGGATCAACACATGAAGGCGATGCAAGCCATGCATGAGAAGATGATGGCTGCAAAAACCCCACAAGAACGTCAGAAACTTATGGCTGAGCACATGAAACTCATGCAAGGAGGTATGAGTATGATGAAACAGATGGGCAGCCAAAGCATGAATGCAAATATGGCTGACCGTCAGCAGATGATGGAAAAACGTATGGACATGATGCAATCCATGATGCAGATGATGATGGACTGTATGCCTCCGTCAGCAACTAAATAGTTACCCATGAATTAGGGGAAAGCACCATGAATCACCAACACCAAGAAAATAATTCAGTACCTAACTTCTGGTCTACACGTTATGCCATTGGTCTAATCGTGCTGGGTGGTATCGCAGCTTATTTTCTATTAACGGAACATTTGGCCCACGTTATCGGTGCTTTGCCTTATTTATTCCTTTTAGCGTGTCCACTGATGCATATTTTTATGCATGGTGGTCATGGGCATAACCACTCGCAGCAAAAAAAATCCGATATATCTGATAACAAAAAATAGCTCTTATCAGGAGATCCATCATGAATCATGCGGAATCGGCTTATGGTTTATGGACGCTGGTTATCATTAACTCAGCAGTTTTTATCATGTTCGCTTTCAGTTTTTTTAGACCTTCCACTGCGCGCGATTGGCGTACATTTGGGGCCTTTTCGGCTTTTATCATTGCTCTATTTGTCGAAATGTATGGTTTTCCTTTAACCATTTACCTGTTATCTGGTTGGCTTCAAACTCGCTTCCCTCAACTTGACTTACTTTCTCATAATGCAGGTCACTTGTGGTCAACGCTATTAGGTGAAAAAGGTGATCCACATTTTGGCATTTTGCATATCGCCAGTTACGTTTTCTTGGGTTATGGATTTTACCTGTTATCAACGTCATGGCACGTGCTGTACAACGCGCAACGTCAGCATTCTTTAGCGATCACAGGCCCTTATGCACGTATACGTCACCCACAATACGTGGCTTTTGTGATGATCTTGCTGGGTTTTTTATTGCAATGGCCAACTTTACTGACACTGATTATGTTTCCAATCCTACTCTTAATGTACAGCCGCTTGGCAATTAAGGAAGAGGCTGAAATGAGTAAACAGTTTGGCGCTGTCTATGACAGCTATGCTCAACAGACTCCGAGATTTATTCCAAAATTCGGCCATAAAACCACTTTTCCATAAGAGAATTATTTATGTCAGATCAAAAAAATCATAACCAGGACCATATGGCACAGGCTACAACAGACGTACTGAAAGACCCAGTCTGTGGTATGACCGTCACTGAAGAATCGAAATACCATGAGGAATTTAAGGGGAAAACTTACTTTTTTTGCAGTGATAAATGTCAATCAAAGTTTCATAGCAGCCCGGTGCAATATATCGCTAAACCCGCAACGACGACTGCCGATGCACATACACAGCATCATCAGACTGTTCAACACGTTAATGCGGCAAGCACAACAGGTACGACCATCTATACATGCCCAATGCATCCAGAAATCAGGCAAGATCATCCTGGAAACTGTCCTAAATGCGGAATGACACTGGAGCCACTCATTCCTGAATTAGAGGAAGATGAGAATCCGGAGTTACGTGATTTCCGCCGACGCTTCTGGTGGACACTGCCATTGACCATCATCGTGACTTTTTTGGCGATGTTTGGTCATCAAATGAACCTGTTCAATATGGCTGTTCAGAGCTGGATTGAACTGGTGTTGTCACTCCCAATTGTACTTTGGGCAGGTTGGCCATTTTTTTCCCGGGGTTGGCAATCGGTTGTGAATCGCAGCCCGAACATGTGGACGCTGATTGGTTTGGGCACTGGAGCTGCATTTATTTATAGTGTGGTCGCAACCATTGCACCGCAAATCTTCCCAGACTCATTTATTTCCATGGGTCGTGTCGCTGTTTACTTTGAAGCTTCAGCGGTCATCATTTCATTGACCCTACTGGGACAAATATTGGAGTTAAAAGCACGTTCGCAAACTTCTGCTGCAATTAAGTCACTCCTTGGGCTCGCTCCTAAAACAGCTCGCCGAATCCTGCCTGATGGAACTGAAGAAGATGTTCCTCTAACGCATGTCCATGTAGGAGATTTACTCAGAATTCGCCCAGGTGAAAAAGTGCCTGTGGATGGTGTAATCACTGAAGGAAGTAGTTCAGTGGATGAATCGATGCTGACAGGTGAACCTTTACCTATCACTAAACGTATCGGCGATAAAGTCATTGGAGCTACCCTGAATACCAATGGTTCATTGATCATGCGTTCAGAGAAAATTGGTTCAAGTACCATGTTATCCCAGATCGTACAGATGGTGGCGCAAGCTCAACGATCGAGAGCACCAATGCAACGTATGGCTGATCAGGTAGCAGGTTGGTTCGTCATGGCTGTAGTGACCATTGCCTTGCTTACCTTCTTTGGATGGGGACTATTCGGCCCAGAAGAATCAAGCTGGGTTTATGCATTAATCAATGCTGTGGCAGTACTCATTATTGCCTGTCCTTGTGCACTAGGCTTGGCAACTCCAATGTCTATCATGGTTGCGACGGGTCAAGGTGCTACTCATGGTGTGCTGTTTCGTGATGCAGCAGCCATTGAGAATCTACGCAAGATTGACACACTAATCATCGATAAAACAGGTACGTTAACTGAAGGACGCCCTGTATTCGATCGTGTAGTTGCCGCATCAGATTTTGACGAATCTGAAGTATTACGTTTAGCCGCCAGTCTTGATCAAGGCAGTGAACACCCGCTAGCCGAAGCGATTGTAAATGCAGCACACGAACGTGGCCTGTCTCTTGAAACACCAGATAATTTTGAATCGGGCTCAGGGATTGGTGTTCGAGGTCAAGTGGGCGATCGTCAGTTAGCTTTGGGCAACACAGCACTGATGGAGCAATTGGGTATCTCGGTACAATCTCTGATTCCGCAAGCCGAAGAGCTGCGTTCGGAAGGTGCAAGTGTGATGCATCTAGCCATCAATGGTGAATTGGCCGGTCTGCTTGCAGTATCCGATCCCATCAAAAAAAATACCCCAGAAGCACTTGCCACCCTGAAGGAAGCGGGTCTACGTATCGTGATGGCAACAGGAGATGGTCTCACCACTGCCCGTTCAGTCGCAGCACGTCTAGGCATTGATGAGGTACATGGCGAAGTCAAACCCGCAGATAAACTAGAACTGGTCAGCAAATTGCAGAAGGAAGGTCGCATCGTGGCTATGGCTGGTGATGGCATCAATGATGCACCAGCCTTGGCTAAAGCTGATGTCGGTATCGCTATGGGAACCGGGACTGATGTTGCAATGAATAGTGCCCAAGTTACGCTGGTCAAGGGAGATTTACGAGGGATTGCTGTTGCCCGTTCACTTTCGGAAGCTACTGTCGGCAACATGAAACAGAACCTCATGTTTGCTTTCCTTTACAATGCTTTGGGTATCCCTATCGCGGCTGGCGTACTATATCCATTTACCGGTTGGTTGTTGTCACCGATGATTGCCGCCTTGGCTATGAGTTTGAGTTCAGCTTCAGTCATCACGAATGCCCTTCGCCTGCGAAATAAAAAGTTATGATAGAGAGTTCTTTTCTTCCACCAGATGTACCAGGTCTTATTGCAGCACTTGCCATCGGCCTGCTCATTGGTTTAGAACGAGGATGGCACGATCGTGAATTGCCCGAGGGCAGCCGAGTAGCAGGCCTACGTACCTTCACATTGACAGGATTGCTCGGAGGAGTGCTCGGTCATTTACAACCAAACTTCGGGCCTTGGCCGCTGGTCGCGGCCGTATTAGGGCTTTCCTTATTATTAACAGTGTCCTACGCGCGTACCGCAAAACTTTCCGGTAATCTAAGCGCTACCACGACGATCGCGATGCTGTTGACATTAGTTTTAGGTGCATATGCATCCCATGGTAATGTTACTTTAGCATTAACCGCGGCTGTAATCGTCGCTGTATTTTTGGATCTCAAGCCAACCTTACACGGTTGGCTACGCTTGATAGAGCATCGTGAATTAACCGCATCCCTGCAGTTGCTGGTACTTTCTGTCGTTATATTACCCTACTTACCCAATACGGGTCTGGGACCTTTTGCTGCATTAAATCCTTACCAGTTATGGTGGGCAGTGATCCTGATTGCCGGACTCTCTCTGGCAGGTCATTTTGCCATGCGGCTTACCGGTTCACAAAGAGGCATACTCTGGACAGGTCTATTGGGTGGTTTGGCATCTTCTACAGCTGCAACTGTCGCACTGGCACGCTATACACGCCAGCACCCCGTCATGGTCAGTGCTGCTATTTCTGGAACATTGGCTGCCTGTGGCATCATGTTTTTTCGTATGGTTGTGCTGATAGGCGTCATTGAGCCAGCATTGCTAAGCACTTTTGGTGGTGCAATGATGATTGCGGGAATCCTTCTGCTGGGTATGGCATTGTGGAGACAACGCCAAATTACCAGCGCTGAAAACAACGATCGAACAATAGAAGCAATGGCTCCTTTTGATCTTGGGACAGCATTCAGCTTCGCTGCTTTCCTGGCTGTCATGGCAGTCTTGGTCCCGGCAGCAAAACAATGGTTGGGCACCAGCGGCATCTTCGTATTATCGACTATTTCTGGGCTAGCAGACGTAGATGCTATTTTAGTCTCACTTGCCCGCCTGCATAGTACTGAAGGCTTAACAACAAATGTGGCTGCTGTCGCGCTAGGGCTGGCCACACTGAGCAACATGTTAAGCAAAGCGACAATTGCATGGATGACAGGGGGGGCACAGTTTGGCCGAGCTATCATATTTGGCTACACAATTGCCATGATAGGTGCTGGCGTAGCTCTGGCTCTCAGTTTGAGCTTTATGTAAGGTCAACTCGGGTAAATGGAAGATGTTCAAAAAATGAGTTAAAATGATTCCCCTTGCATGGATTCACTTTGAAAAACAATGGTAAAAATGATTCGACCATTGAGGGATTCAGCCTGGATGGTCGCCCCAAGCATATCAAGAATAGATTTTGTTATCGCGAGCCCTAAGCCGGTTCCTTCTTCTGTTCTTTGTCTAGATGCATCTGTTCGATAAAATCGATCAAATAACCTGGATAGTTGTTCAGGAGAGATTTCAGGGCCTTCATTTTCAATTGAAAATATTGTGTTATCTAAATTCTGTTGAAGTTTTATGCGTATTGTAGAATTCTTATTTCCATATTTAACTGCATTAGATAATAGATTGCTGAGTGCTCGACGTAACATAGCAGGATCACCTTTGACATTTCCAGATCCTGTTTGTTGAAGCGTCATATTTTTTTCGGCAGCTAGCGCATCATAGAAATCAAATAAGGCTGTAACTTCTTTAACCAGGTCAATATTCTGTAAGTTCTGTAATTTTAGGCCATGTTCTGCTTTTGCCAAGAAAAGCATATCGGATACCATTCGAGCCAAACGTTCTAATTCTTCTAAATTAGAAAATAGTACTTCTTGATAGGTACTGGTATCTCGTTTACGGGCAAGACATACTTGAGTTTGAGTCATTAAGTTATTAATCGGTGTTCTAATTTCATGCGCTAAATCAGATGAAAAATCGGAAAGCCTTTCTAAAGCTGATTCTAGTCTGTCGAGCATATCATTGAAGGCAATTGCTAATGATTTTAGTTCGGTTGGTGTGTGCTCAACTTCTAAACGTTCTGAAAGATGTTGGGCAGAAATGCCTTCTGCGACCTTAGCCATTTTTTGCACGGGTCTTAAACCTCTCCAGGTTGCAAACCAGCCTAAAAACATTAAACAAATCGTACCGGCTAAACCAATGTAAAAAAGTTGACGCTTAAAATCATTTAAAAAATGTAGATGTTCAGATGTATCGATCCCCACAATAATGCGTACAGATTGTATTTCAGTATTTTTGTTTATATCCGTGTTGTAGATCATGCCACGATAGGTCTTATTCTTAATTTTCCATTTAATCCAAGGGTTATTTGCTGACTTGATTAACTGTTGAGTATTAATGATTGAAGATGCTGAACTAAATAAAATCTGACCTGCCGGTCGTTCTATTTGGACCATAAGATCATGGTGTCCAACTAAAGCATCTTTCAAATATAGATCAAGTTCTGGAGAATTTTTAGGATGCTGTTGGAGAAGATTCTGAATAAGCTGGATTTTACCTTCTAATTGGGTACGATCTTGCGTTTCAAAATGATGCATCACTAATTTATGGATGAAAAACCCCATCATAATGAGAATGCATATAGTCGATAATGAGAAAATAATACCAATACGAAAACTGATAGATTTGAATAATTTATTATTCATCTTCTACCTCTAATACATACCCCATTCCTCTAATATTTTGAATTAACTTAGGGGTAAAATTACTATCTACTTTATTTCTTAATCGTTTAATAGCGACTTCAACTACATTTGTATCACTATCAAAGTTCATATCCCAAATTTGAGATGCAATAAGTGCTCTTGGTAGAATTTCACCTCTTCTACGCATAAAAAGCTCCATAAGAGCAAATTCTTTAGCCGTTAAATCAATGCGTTGACCTGCTCGTGTTACCCGACGTTTTCTCAAATCAAGTTCTAAATCAGCAATCTTAATAATATTATTATCTTCTCTTTGTTGCCCTCGTCTAAGGAGCGTTTTTATTCGAGCTAGAAGCTCTGCAAAAGCAAAAGGCTTAACTAAATAATCATCAGCGCCTAGCTCTAATCCTTTTACTCGATCTTCTATCTGATCTCGGGCGGTAAGAAAAAGAATGGGCATTGTTTTACCGCTGCTACGAATATCATTGATAATATTCCAACCATTTAGTCCAGGTAACATCACGTCTAAAATAATTAAGTCATACTCTTCAGAAAGAGCTTGATGTTTACCCGTTAACCCATCTGTAACCCAGTCCGTAATATAGCCAGCTTCGGATAAACCTTGCTTGAGATAATCACCAGTTTTTTGTTCATCTTCAACTAATAGTATTCTCATTTCCGAATCCTAAGTCATTCATTAAAACTATAATAACGTTATAAAACATCTAATCGAGATAGATTACAAAAATGTCATTTTCAAGTCACTTAGATGTTCAGTGCTTCACTTTATTGTAGTAGCAAGAAATTAACTTTTAGAGAAACTTATGAAAACTGTAGTGCGTCGTAGTCTAACAATTTTAATGTGTGCTGGAACTTTAATTGCTGGTACTCAATCTTGGGCAAAAGATGTATCAACCTCAAGTGCCACTAAAACGGTAAAAGCACAGAAACCTTGTACAAAACCTTGTAAAATGGAAAAAGATGACAAGACTCAGCAAGATCATAGTCAACATCAGTCTCCTAACTCATCTGACATGTCAAAAATGGATCATTCTATGATGAATATGGACCATTCTAAAATGGATCATTCAAAGATGAATATGCCTAGTAGCAATAAATAATTTTATAAATAGCGAGAAAGAAGTATTAAAGTTTATACTAAATATTTGCTTTATTACTTCAATCTTGACCTTTCTAAAGGTGAGATAGAATGTCAAATAAGTTAAGTCATGTACTCTTAATTGGAGTTGGTTTATTTTCATCAACTTGGGTAATGGCGGCAGTTAAAGAATATGATTTAACAATCGCTGAACAAACTGTAAATATCACAGGAAAACCGCTAAAGAGAATTACCGTTAATGGTAAATTCGTTGCACCACTTCTTGAATTTGAAGAAGGTGATGAGGCCGTTATCCGTGTTCACAATAAGTTAAAAAATCAGGACTCTTCAATCCATTGGCATGGCTTATTATTACCTGGAATTATGGATGGTGTACCTGGATTTAACAAATTTAATGGCATTGCCCCTAATAAAACTTATGAATATAAGTTTAAAGTCCGCCAAAATGGTACTTATTGGTATCATTCACATAGTAAAGGACAAGAACAAGACGGTTTATATGGTGCTTTTGTTATTTATCCTAAAGATAAAACTCCACTAACAGCTGCTGAAAAAACCGATAAAGATTACGTTGTTTTGCTTTCTGATTTTCATAATTCAACAAGTGATCAAATTATGAAAAATCTTAAAAAAGAAGCAGATTACTATCAGAACCGTCGCGAAACAGTATTCGATGTATTAAAACAAGTTAAACGTGATGGATTAAAGGCAACTTGGCAAGACCGCTCTATGTGGAATCAGATGCGGATGTTGAAAACAGATATGTCCGATGTGACTGGTTATACATTTTTAATGAATGGCAAAACACCTCAGCAAAACTGGACCGGTAACTTCAAAGCTGGTGAAAAAGTTCGCCTTCGTTTTATTAATGCTTCCGCTATGTCATTCTTTGATGTACGCATTCCAAACCTAAAAATGACTGTAGTCAGTGCTGATGGTCAACCTGTAAAGCCCGTTCCTGTAGATGAGTTCCGTATTGGTACTGCTGAAACCTATGATGTCATTGTGGAACCAAAACAAGCACATTACCAAATTGAAGCTGAATCTATTGATCGTACCGGTTTTTCAGTGGGAACATTACATGAAGAAAGCAGCCCAGCAGTCAAACAAATTGAGATGCCTAAGCCTCGTCCTCGTTCTTTATTGACTATGGAAGATATGGGAATGAATCATGATATGTCATCTATGAAAGATATGAATCACGATATGTCTTCTATGAAAGGTATGGATCATGATATGTCTTCTATGAAAGGCATGAATCACGATATGTCTTCTATGAAAGGTATGGATCATGATATGTCTTCTATGAAAGGTATGGATCATGATATGCCGATGAATAGCGCTACTGTTAAGGCGGCTTCAGACAAGAATGATAATACCGTATTTGGATGGGCAAATGCTTCAACACCTGAAGGTAATAAAGCATTGCAATATAGTGATTTGCAATCGTTAGATCCTCAAAAAGACACTCGTGCAGCTGAACGTGAAATAGAGATCCGTCTTGGTGGAAACATGGAGCGTTATATTTGGACAATAAATGGTAAAAAATTTAATGAAGCCGACCCACTAGTGGTGAAGTATGGTGAACGTATTCGCTTAAAATTTGTCAATGACAGTATGATGGCTCACCCAATGCACTTACATGGCATGTTTATGCAGCTTGAGAATGGTCAGGATCCAAGCAATATGCCAAACAAACATACGGTAATTGTTCCACCTGGGAAAACGATAACCACTCTACTCACAGCTGATGAGTTAGGTGAGTGGGCTATTCATTGTCACCTGCTTTACCATATGAGTGCAGGAATGATGAATAAACTCATTGTAGCTCAAGTGGAAGATGGTAATTCTACAAAGACTGTTCCTCAGTCCCAAGTAAATGAGAAGGGAGTAAATCCACATGCAAATCACTAAGAATTTCTTCTCAAAAACAGTCTTATCAATTGCATTAATAAGTATATCAAACTTAACTTTTGCTAATAGCAGCACTTCGGAACAAGAAAGTAATATTACAAATGGTATGAGAGTCTTATTACAGGAGTCTGGTGGCTTAAGATATAGCCCCCAAGAATTGTATCCAGAATATTATTCAATGGAAAATGCAAATGGGGGAGATAATATTATTTTGACTGCAAGAAAGAGATCAGACGGATCTCACGATGATCATCTTAAAGAACATGGCGGACAAATTTATCAAGTAACAAGACTTGAAAATGCATGGATGGTTGATGAAGACGGTAAGGGCAACCTAGGAACAAAGCTTGAAACTTTGATTGGAACAGATGAAAATCGTCTATTTATTGAAGCCAATTCGGAAAAGTCAGAAAGTAATGATCCAAAATATGCTGTATCAGCACTTTATAGCCGTAACGTAGCCCCATTTTGGGATATACAAGCTGGTGTAAGATATAGCGAAGATAAAAATAGCAGCAACAGTGATCGAGTTGATGGTGTTATTGGTGTATTAGGATTAGCTCCTTATTTCTTTGAAACACAAGCATATCTTTATGGCGGTGAGAATAATTTTTGGGGAGCAAGTTTTGAATTAGAACGTGATTTGCTTTTAACTCAGAAACTTATTACTCAACCTTATATCGAAGCAGATGTAATATTTAGCGATGATTCTAACTATGCTGCAAAATCAGGTTTATCAGAACTTAAAACTGGTATCAAAACCCGATATGAGATTACTAAGCGAATTAAACCTTTCATTGATGTTGCTTACCAATATGAAAAAGGACAGAAAGCCACTTCTATGCAAGAGGCAACAGAGTCTGAAAAGGGATGGAAATATGGTGCAGGTATCGAATTAGTTTTTTAAAATAATATGACTTGGAATCATGAATGGTAGCTTCGGCTACTATTCATGAAATTGTTGTCATTTCCTTTCGAATCTGTAAAACTAAAAAAGCTTAAATTTTGGTCTTATCTCTATGCAGTGGTTAAAAACATGCCTATCGCTGTTTTTATCGTTTGCTATCCTTTTAGTAGGATCGGCTGCTGCTGCTTCGTCTGTACATAAGCGGTGTTTAATGCCATCTGAACAGATGAAATCCATGCAAATGGAAGCATCTCAAAACCAGGATATGATGCATACCGACTGTATGAAAGTTGAAGCAAAGGTCAAAAAAAGGCACTGTTGCAAATAGAGATTTGAGTCGATGAAGTTCCTTTTTAAAAGTGCTTAGAGACCGAAAACCCTGTTGATTAGACACACTTCACCTTGAGGCTGACCATAATAAAATGACGATGCTTGTCCTTTACGTAGTGCACGCATGACTTCAATACCTTTAATTGTGGCATAAGCCGTCTTCATAGATTTGAATCCTAATGTGGCCCTGATGATCCGCTTTAACTTACCATGATCACATTCAATGACATTATTTTTATACTTAATCTGCCTGTGCTCAATATCTACTGGACATTTTCCTTCTCGCTTTAACCGTGATAAAGCATGGCCATAGGTCGCTGCTTTATCTGTATTGATGACCCGTGGAATTTGCCATTTTTTCACCGTATTGAAGATCTTTCCTAGAAAACTATAGGCTGATTTACTGTTCCGTCTAGCGGAAAGGTAAAAGTCAATCGTATGACCCCGTTGATCAACTGCACGATACAGGTAAGTCCATCGCCCCTTCACTTTGATATAAGTCTCATCCATATGCCATGAATGTAAATCTGTAGGATTACGCCAATACCAGCGTAACCGTTTTTCCATTTCTGGAGCATAACGCTGAACCCAACGATAAATTGTACTGTGATCCACATTTATGCCTCGTTCAGCGAGCATTTCTTGAAGTTCACGATAGCTGATGCCATATTTACAATACCAACGAACAGCCCAAAGAATGATTTCACCTTGAAAGTGCCGACCGTGGAAGGGATTCATCTGCTGTATCTCGAAATAAATAAGATATTTAGCTTATCATGTCAGCCTATTTGCAACAGTGCCTGAAAAATTGAAAGGCCAAAAAGTAGGGTATATCCGGGTAAGTTCTGTCGAGCAAAACACTGGACGTCAACTTGAGGGAATTGAAGTCGACCGGATTTTTGTTGACCGTGCTTCAGGTAAAAATACTGACCGACCTAAATTTCAGGAAATGTTGAACTATGTCCGGGAAGGGGACAGGGTGATTGTACATTCCATGGATCGTTTTGCGCGAAGCCTGAAAGATTTGGTCACTGAAGTAGATAAACTGGTCAAACGAGGGATTGCCATCCAGTTTGTAAAAGAAAATATTACTTTTACGGCCGAATCCACCCCGATGGATAATTTGATGCTGCAATTGATGGGTGCTTTTGCACAGTTCGAACGTGAGATCATTTTAGAGCGGCAAAAGGAAGGAATAAAACTCGCCTCTGCTCAGGGGAAGTACAAAGGTCGGGTGCATAAACTAAAGCCTGACCAAGCTGAAGCTTTACGACAAGCATGGAGGGAAGGGAAGTATCCATCAAAAATGGCATTAGGAAAAGCTTTTGGGATTAGTCGTCAGGCGGTATACCGATATTTACAAGTTAGTGAATAGCTTATTGGGATTGGCAACTAAATTTAGTTTAACTTATAAAAATCATGAAACATTGTTCGAATTTTAAGCGTGGAACATAAATAATCAATAAAAAGCCGCTCTGGTACCCTATGCCCCACAACGGCTTGATCTAATATACTGAAATTTAATGATAAATATCAAGTATTTCGTATAAGGTGTATTATGTTAATTTTAGAAAAATTAATTAATTTTCAGAATCATAGTGACTCATATCACCAGATAATAAGATTTCTTAAATTTTCTCTGATAACACTTTAACCAATGACTTTAATTCTTCTTTTAGTTTATTTAAATTTTCAAGTTGAATACTTTGAGTCAGCTCTTTAGGAATCATTTCTGCGGCAGCTCGTAGCTCTCGACCCTTTTCTTTTAATGAAATAAGGACTCTTCTTTCATCATTAGGATCACGTGATCGATTAATAAGTTCAGACTTTTCCATTCTTTTTAGTAAGGGCGTTAGTGTCCCACTATCCAGGTGTAAAATTTGTCCAAGATCACCCACACTTACACATTCTTTTTCCCATAAAACCAACATCACTAAATATTGAGGATAAGTGAGTCCGAGAGGTGTAAGAAAAGGGCGATAAGCTTTTACGATTAAATTAGATGCAGCATAAATAGGAAAACATAGTTGCTCATCTAGGCAAAGCTGATTCTTGGACATAGCTTTTTATTTGGTATAGACAGTGGTCGATACCTGTATATTACCTCGAATAGCGTTGGAATAAGGACATACTTGATGCGTTTGTTCCACGATCTTCTCTGCATCAGCTTGTGAAATACCTGAAAGAGTGACATCTAAGTGTACTGTTAAGGAAAATCCACCATTGCCATTAGCAACCATGCCAACAGTACTCAGGACTTCTACATCGTTATCACGGATTTTATGTTCTTTATTGCTACGAGTTACATGGATCACGGCATTTCCAAAGCATGCAGCATAGCCAGCTGCAAATAATTGCTCAGGATTCGTTGCATCACCTCGACCACCTAATTCTTTTGGCAAAGCTAATTTTAGTTCTAAGATACCATCTTCACTACGAATATTCCCTGAACGTCCACCGATTGCTTTAACTTGGGTAGAATAAAGATTACTCATTTTAATTACCTTTAAATAATATATTGTGTGCAATATAATTGTATAAAATTTAATTTATGTCAAATTTTTTATATGCGATTTAACATAATGGCTGTTATACGCAATAAAAAAACCTGGGCACCAACCCAGGTCTAAAATTTAAAAAACAGATAAATATCAGTGCAATAAACTCATTTTTCTAATTTCGCATAACGTGTATTATGTTAATTTTAGGAAATTTAAACACTTACCTGATAATTTAACTGTAGTTCATCCGCATTTTCCCCTCTAATGCCCCAGTTTTCTTTAGGAGTTTCAAATATAGTTATCTCAACATCATTTGAATCAATACCGCATAGATTGTTTATATTTTCGAATAGAGTCTTAATAAATGCTTTTTTAGTCTCTTTTGTTCGTCCATCGAACATGGAAATTTCAATAATTATATAAGATGTACTGCGGTCTGCTGGATATATAAAATTTTTGGATTCTAGTGGAATAAAACGTTGAAACCTTTTTTCTTCAGGGTATTTTAATTCTTTAACTAAAGCCTGATGGATAGCTTTACTTAAATTATCACGATGTAATTCTATAGTTTCATCTAAAGCATAAATTTTTATCTGAGACATTACTTTCTCTAAATTAAAACCCTAATTTTAGCTTAATCTCCCCCTCCCATTTAAGATAATGGCTGTTATACGAAATGAAAAAACCTAGACTCTGGTCTAGGCTTAAAATTTAAAAAATGAATAGCTACCGATTTTGTAGACACCTTTTAGTTAGATAAAAAAGCAATTTTTTTGATCTTTAAAGAATGAGGATATAAGCTGTTTAAAACTTAATTCTAATTGGTTAATAGGTGAAAAATGAAATTAGCAGAAGCTCTCTTACTTCGAAGTGATCAACAAAAAAAAATTATTTCACTAAAACAACGTATCAATGCAAATGTATTGGTACAAGATGGTGATCAACCATCTGAAGATCCAAATGAACTACTAAAACAAGTATTTTCTTTAATTCAAGAATTTCAAAAATTAAGTTATGCAATTCATGAAACTAATGCTTTAACAAAATTAAATGATGGCCGTTCTCTACTTGCTTTATTGACTTTGCGTGATGAATTTGTAGAACAGCACAAAACCCTAACTGCAGCAATAAGTAATACATCTCGTGAATCTGATCGTTATAGTACGCGGGAAATAAAGTGGCATAAAGTTATTCCAGTTTCATCATTACAAAAACAAGCTGATGATATTAGTCTTAAATTACGTGATTTAAACGTGTTAATTCAGTCGAATAATTGGAAAATTGATTTGATTGAAGCCTAATAGTCCTTTAGATATAATCAAGTTGAACATACTGGGCGAGTACAAGATCCCCTACTTCCACAACATAGGATTGTAAATAAAGTGTAGTGGCTTGCAAAGCAAGTGGATAAGCTTAAAATTTTAAGTACAAATCAATCCATCACTTGGCATAACTCAAATCTTTGTGCAAACAAAGTTACACGTTACTTATAACTACCATGTACTGACAGTATGTTCACCTCAATTACTAAAAATAAAGAAATGAGCAAGCATCAGCTCAACTACATTTCTATTTTTAATTCAGTTCGGCTTTGTTGTATAAAGAGCTGAAAGATAGACTTTGAAAATTATAAAAATCGGAAATTTATGATATAAAAAATGTGCTCGACGATGTCGAAAAGCCGACTTGGAAACAAGTCGGCTTTTTTAAACAACTTTGTAATATTCTCTAAATGATAATGGTTTAAAAAGTAGGTATTTATTGATTCTTACTATTTTATCAAAGACTCTATTTCGAAAACTATCCCTCAATTTTTGTGGGTTAGAGCTTACAAAGATATCGGCTTTTTTTGGTTATTTGGAATAGGACTAATTTGCCTAACAGATTGGTATATATAACAATTTTATTATTTATATAATTTATATAAAATAAGCAAAAAGAATTTCACTACAAGGAAATCATGAGAAAAAAGATCACCTATCTAGCTGGGGCTATGACCATAGTTTTACTAATAGCGGTGATTAAACATGAAAATGAAGTAAAGGGGGATGAACAATTTAGATATTTAGATTCCATAGCATCTAAGCAACCTTAGTAAAATTGCACTTATATTTAGAAATACTAGATCATATAAAAACCATTATTTAACATAAAATCTCTTATTCGAAATTTATCGCATCGCATGTAATTCCAAAGTAAATAGTATTATATTTCAAAAATTTATACTATAAGAAATAGGGGCGTAAACCCGAAAAGCTGATGCGGATCAATGCCCAATTGGAAAACTTTGTCGAGTATGACTAGGACGATACCAATTTAAATAAGGCAGAATTCCAGAAACATACCTCACAATACAAATATCTGTACAACAACGTCCGTGTGGTCCAGCCTAAAGACAAAGTATCGGTCCTCAATGATGTCAATTTCCAACTGGAACTGATCCACCGCGATACCGTGAATGTCGGTTATATCCTGAATTTACTGCAATCGGTGGTCAATCATAAAGATCCAGAAAAGAAACAACAGTATCGTTCCCAAGTGCAAGATATCATCTCGACCAACCACAACTTGTATGACAAACAAGAGCTGATTCAAAAGTTTCTGGATGAAAACATTCCACGCATGGCCGATGGTCAAAGCGTTGAACAAGCCTTTGTTCAGTTTTGGGATGTGGAGAAAGAAAAGGCACTGAATGAGCTGTGTCAAAAAGAAGCCATCAAACCTGAAGTCTTCAAAACGGTGCTCAGCCAATATGAATACACCCAGCGTCTACCTAGCCGGGAAGATGTCAAAGACTTACCGATTGCTCGCCCTAAGATCTCAAAACGTAAGACCATGATGAATACCCTGGTTCTCAAAACTCGAAACTTTATTGAAAAGTTCTATCGAGGCTTATAAGTCCCTGAAACAAAAAATGCCTGAACTTCAGGCATTTTTTACGTCATCACTAACAGCTTAAAACAATCAAAAAAACTAGAGTCTTAGTCTTTTGAATACGACTTAATTTTTTCGAAAATAGGGTAAAAGTCTACACCCTCATCTTTCATGCTAGAAAGCAAATAAACCAGAACAGCAATATGAGTAGGTACTTTTCCGATCTTTTTATAGTTAGTTATGGAATTTGGGTTCATGTCCAATAATGTTGCAAATTCCTTAATTGAAAGACCTGCTTTCCCCATAAGTCTTTGAAATTCTTCGTACGGCATCGTGATAAATACAATCTGTTTGGATTAGAAGTATAACACAGACCATAAAATTACAAAAATCACATAAATTATGTGACAAACACATTTTTTATGTGTTATAAATAGCTTATCAATTAATCTATTTATCATCTCTATAGGAGAAACATACTATGTACTCATACCCGGATTCAAACACTGAAAAGAAAATTGCTCTCATGATTATCAATGACTTTTTCATTCAAAAAGCCCATGAACTGTGGATTTTTTTACAACTCGATCAGTGCTTTAACGATTATGAAGCCACACTGATTTGGACTAGACGTTATTTAGAGAAGCATCCTGAGTGTGAGTACAGCGATATTCAAAAAGCTTTCCGTTCTTGTTTCCCTGAAAATTTCTTCAGCTTTGACTATTAATTGATGAATCGTCTTTCCTCTTTTGTAGCAGTTGAAATTAGAGTAAACGCTATAAAAGAGGAAAAATTGGCAGTGTTGTAAATAGCTTTTCAGCTAAAGGTTCAATAGATGAATCACTTCCATAGTCGGCATCATCTTTGGGGCGAAATCATTCTTTGGGCTGTGCGCTGGTATTGTAAGTATGGCAGTATAGAAAGAGTTTTACATCACATCACTCTCTTCAGGATTACACAAGTTCATAAGTTGCGTAAGTTATGTAACTTTATAATTTAATATTCCTGGCAGATTAATCCCAGGCAGTTCTTCTCATTAGATGGATCCTTAGTTTTCAGCACTGCACTTCCATATATGGACAAATCCCTGACAAGCATGACCGGGAGAGGTTTCCATCTCATCACTCTCTTCAGGATTACATAAGTTCATAAGTTGCGTAAGTTATGTAACTTTATAATTTAATATTCCTGGCAGATTAATCCCGGGCAGTTCTTCTCATTAGATGGATCCTTAGTTTTCAGCACTGCACTTCCATATATGGACAAATCCCTGACAAGCATGACCGGGAGAGGTTTCCATCTCATCACTCTCTTCAGGATTACATAAGTTCATAAGTTGCGTAAGTTATGTAACTTTATAATTTAATATTCCTGGCAGATTAATCCCGGGCAGTTCTTCTCATTAGATGGATCCTTAGTTTTCAGCACTGCGCTTCCATATATGGACAAATCCCTGACAAGCATGACCGGGAGAGGTTTCCATCTCATCACTCTCTTCAGGATTACATAAGTTCATAAGTTGCGTAAGTTATGTAACTTTATAATTTAATATTCCTGGCAGATTAATCCCGGGCAGTTCTTCTCATTAGATGGATCCTTAGTTTTCAGCACTGCACTTCCATATATGGACAAATCCCTGACAAGCATGACCGGGAGAGGTTTCCATCTCATCACTCTCTTCAGGATTACATAAGTTCATAAGTTGCGTAAGTTATGTAACTTTATAATTTAATATTCCTGGCAGATTAATCCCGGGCAGTTCTTCTCATTAGATGGATCCTTAGTTTCCAGCACTGCGCTTCCATATATGGACAAATCCCTGACAAGCATGACCGGGAGAGGTTTCCATCTCATCACTCTCTTCAGGATTACATAAGTTCATAAGTTGCGTAAGTTATGTAACTTTATAATTTAATATTCCTGGCAGATTAATCCCGGGCAGTTCTTCTCATTAGATGGATCCTTAGTTTTCAGCACTGCACTTCCATATATGGACAAATCCCTGACAAGCATGACCGGGAGAGGTTTCCATCTCATCACTCTCTTCAGGATTACATAAGTTCATAAGTTGCGTAAGTTATGTAACTTTATAATTTAATATTCCTGGCAGATTAATCCCGGGCAGTTCTTCTCATTAGATGGATCCTTAGTTTTCAGCACTGCGCTTCCATATATGGACAAATCCCTGACAAGCATGACCGGGAGAGGTTTCCATCTCATCACTCTCTTCAGGATTACATAAGTTCATAAGTTGCGTAAGTTATGTAACTTTATAATTTAATATTCCTTATAGATCAGCTGCTAACCGTTCATGTAATAGCCTTCCAATTAAAATGGACACTTCTCAATAAAGACCAAATTATAGAATTAGGGTTACCAAGACAGACTAAATTTTTTTCTATAGGTTAGTAGTGTTCAAAATAAGAATTTCTATTATTCAGGTTATGATAACTTTTCTGATTTATATTTTTCTTTATAGCCCACTTTTAACAAATCAGGATAATACTTTTTTACCTTTTCAGGGTCGAGAAGTTCAAGTGAAATCCTTTCTTTAAACGCTTCGATCTCTTCACCTACATTGGCATATTTTCCCCCGAATTCGGGATATTTGATAAGGTCACACAATTTTTGAGCGAAAAATATAGATTGTTTTGGTGTCAACTGATATGTCGGTTCCAGTACCTTATCACTAACAATTAAGGAAGCTTTTTGATTAAAAGAAAATTCGATATGTGTAATTGTTCTTCCTTCTTTTTTCTGCTCATAACTTACGTCGATATCAGTAAGTTTATTAATTTGATCTATGGCAACCGTCAATACACGCTTTTTAAAATCGCCCATGGTTTTATATTCATTTTCAAGTAAACCTAACTTATCACGCAATTCAACCATACTAATATATAGCTTGCCTTTGCTACGCCATCTAATCAAAAGTTCATACAGCCGTATAGCGTATACGCTAGATAATTGAGAAATTTGCTTTAATTCATAACGGGTAAATTTTTCTTCAAGTTTTACAAAAAGCTGTAAAATATCAGGAGCAAAAATTAGTTGAGCGCATGCAGCTTCTTTAACATAGCCAACTTTTGATACCCAACGGCTTTTGTAGACCGCTGGCTTACCTGTAACAGGATCTATGGCCTTATAGGTGAGTCTACGTTCAAACAAGTTATCACACGCTCCCTGAAGAGCCTCATAGGCCGCTTGACGACCCAAATTAAAGTGCTTCATGTATTCAGATGCATGTATTGTTAGCAAGGTATCCGATGTAAGCTCTTTTTCAATTTCCCTAGCTGCAATAATCGCAACTAAAATTAAGCGTTGTTCAGACAAAGTCAACGCATAAGATGCTTCAATCAAGTTATTATCTTTATAAATTAGATTTGCCATATTGTGATTAGAGAAACAAATATCATTAATGGACATTAACACTTAATGACCATTAATGGAAGATCTATTTATGCCAGGAAAACGTCCATTTATATCAGGAAAACGTCCATTTAAATAAAGGAAAATGTCCACTTATTGTCAGGAAAACGTCCATTTAAATAAAGGAAAATGTCCACTTATTGTCAGGAAAACGTCCATATAAATCCTCTGAGAATTAGACTACATAAGGCATACAAAGGTCCTATAAATATAAATTTAAAAATATATATAAAATTAAAAAAGAGCATTACTTGTGGATAACTTTATTTTTTAACTTTATTTTTCACAATAGTTGATTCAGGAGATTGAAACTTGTACATTGTTTTTAACAAAATTACGTAACTTACATAACTTATGATTATTTTAGTAGGTGGTGAAAAAGGCGGAGCTGGTAAAAGCTGCCTTGCCCAAAACTTAGCGGTTTATTTACAAAAAAAGAATAGAGATGTTCTTCTTCTAGATGCAGATCCTCAAGGTACAACTACTGACTGGATTAAAGAGCGTGATGAGAATGAGGATTTAAAGAATATTCCATCTGTACAAGCTTCAGGCAATATTCGTCAAGTTTTAAAAGATTTATCAAAAAGATATGAAGATATTATCATTGATGCTGGTGGGCAAGATTCGGAAGCATTGCGTTCTGCTATGACTATAGCAACACATATGCTATTGCCTTTTAGGCCTAAACGTAGAGATCTAAAGACTTTGGATCATATGGAGCAAGTATTAAAACTGGCGCGAGCAGTGAATCCAGATTTGAATGCAAGAGCAATCATTACACAATGCCCAACATTACCGTCACAAGTACAGCGAATTCTAGATGCTAAAGAAGCCTGTATATCGTTCGGAATAAAAGCCTTAGACCAAATTACGACAAATCGAAATGTTTATGATGATGCAGATGAAAATGGCCTATCTGTTTTTGAAGTAACAAGTGATTTTAAAGCAAAAGCAGAAATTGAAGGGATAGCTCAAGAGTTTTTAGGAGTATAACTATGGCAGGTCTTAGCGGTTTAAAAAAGAAAACTGACGAGCTTTCAGATCAGGATAAACTGGTTGAAAATTTCATATCTGGAGCTGATAAAAGAGTTAAGGATCTAGAAGTTTCACAAAAGAAATTCGTTCGTTGTACCTTTTCTTTAAACCAAGAATTAAGTGAATTAATTGATGAGCTAATTATCAAAAGTAATAACGCTCGTGTTAACAGATCTAGTATTGTAAGAATAGCTTTAGAGTCACTGGCAGAGCAGAATTTAGAAGATTTTAAGCAGCTGATTGATAAAAGTTTTAAATAAAATAGGGGGGGATAAAGTGGAAAGTGGTCTATTCAGTTAAATCCGTGGGTAATCCTCCCATAAATAAATAACCGAAGTTAAAAGTAGAGGTTAAGCAGCCATTAAAGATAACTTTCCTTTGTTAGCTTGGTGTGGTCTTTCATGATTGTAATGCCACAGCCAATCAGTTACGTAATCCTAAACTTCTTCCAATGTATCAAACAAATGCTTGCTCAGCCAACTATAGTTGATTATAAAATTGAGTAGCACAGTAAAATCCTTATGAAATGGTATCTTACGAAAATATTTGGGTGCTATACCTTTTAGAATTCAGCTATATAACGTATGGTCCGATTATAGCGTTCAATATACGCATTCTGCTGTGGTTTACCCGGTTGAATATATTCAATACGAATACCGTGCTCAGTAGCCCAGCGCACAAATTCGTGACTGATAAATTCGGGACCATTATCGCATCGGATCACTAATGGTTTTCTCTCTACTCCAGCAATTGATTCAACGTACGAATAATCCTGATTGTGGGCAATGAGAACCCTGACTCAATGGCTAGGCCTTGGCGGCGGTAATCATCAATCACATTCAATAATCGAAACTTGCGACCATCGGAAAGCTGATCATGTATAAAATCTAATGACCAAACCTGATTTTCTCGGATTGGTTCTTTCAATGGTTCAGGTGCATGCCGTTTTAGTCTTCTTCTCAGTTTAATACGCAGATTCAGTGCCAACTCACAGTAAATGCGGTAAGCTAAAGCCAGAGTGGTGAGCGATCATTCCCTAGCTTACCATCAATTAAGCGAATCCATTTGGATACAAGATTTGTATTCAATCCATGTTGCAAAGCGACCGAAGCAATTGAAACGGCACTGTTGCAAATAGAGATTTGAGTCGATGATGTTTCCTTTAAAAAGTACTTAGAGACCGAAAACCCTGTTGATTAGACACACTTCACCCTGAGGCTGACCATAATAAAATGACGATGCTTGTCCTTTACGTAGTGCACGCATGACTTCAATACCTTTAATTGTGGCATAAGCCGTCTTCATAGATTTGAATCCTAATGTGGCCCTGATGATCCGCTTTAGCTTGCCATGATCACATTCAATCACGTTATTTTTATACTTAATCTGCCTGTGCTCAAGGTCTGGTGGACATTTACCTTCCCGTTTTAACCGTGATAAAGCACGTCCATATGTGGGTGCTTTATCCGTGTTGATCACTTGTGGAATTTGCCACTTCTTCACATTATTTAAAATTTTTCCAAGAAAACAATATGCTGATTTGGTATTACGTCTAGAAGAAAGATAAAAATCAATGGTATCGCCACGTTGATCGACTGCACGATACAGATAAGACCATCGTCCATTCACTTTTACATAGGTTTCATCAATATGCCACGAGCTCAGATCTGTAGGATTACGCCAATACCAGCGTAAACGTTTTTCTATTTCAGGAGCATAACGTTGAACCCAACGGTAAATAGTCGTGTGATCAACATTCACACCCCGTTCGGCCAGCATTTCCTGCAGTTCACGATAGCTAATGCCATATTTACAATACCAGCGCACAGCCCAAAGAATGATTTCGCCCTGAAAATGCCGACCATGGAAAGGATTCATATGCTGCACCTTTAGCTAAAACAGTCTTCAGCTTACCATTCGTGGTTATTTGCAACAGTGCCATTGAAACGTCCGGGGCCTTACAAGCCTGAACGATCTGCTGTTTAAATTCAGCACTGTATGTTCTTCGTTTTTTCGCAAGAGATTCGATGGATGTCTGATTATTTGTAGTGATAAATTTAAGTCCCTACTTGTTTTTAAGTGGGGACTTAAATTAAGGCTTATAGGATGAATTCATAAGGTGTGTTCAGCGGACTTCTTACAAAAGAAATAACGAAAAAATAGTTAAATTAACTTTTCAGTATTAATTTGACTAATTTTAATTGCTATTGAATAAAATTCGATTTAAATACAATTTTTTAGTGATTAAGTCTAACCCAGATATTTCTTTTTTTAAATCACATTTAAAAGTAATAATTTTTTCCCCGTGGTCTACAGTGTAGCTAAAAATTAAACCATTATGTACTTTATAGTATTTATTACCGATATACTTGTATCCAAAAAAATGAAATGAAAGAACGGAGTCACAAAATATTTCTAACATCTTAGAATTATTTATATTAATAAAAGAGACAGTAAAGCTATCCGATGAATTGTGAACCAATTTATGAAGAATATTAAGAAGAAATGTATTGTATAGTTGCGAAGATTTCACTATTTAACCTTATTTAAAGCACACGAAAAACACGTAAAAAACGAGTTATCCTTTCATGTCTTTAAATAAGAGTGACTTTCTCCCGCTAGCCTTAATTCTAGCTAACCAACTAGTCTGTTATAAAACTAGGGGGCTATTGATTTTATAACTCAATAAAGATGAAAAATCTAGTTTTTTTTAGAAAATTATTCATTCTTCCTGAATTCTATTTAAGAGTATTAGAAACCAAAATCAAGGCTATCATTTGTATGGTTTAGACTCTTAGAATTTTTGTCTAATGTTGTAGATTTCTCTTTATTGATGAGGTCTGTTTGATCTTCTATAGTTGGTGATGTTGGAGGAGAATTAGGAATAACAGTCTTGTACTCATTTATTTGGTGCACAATATTGTGATCTATCTTGTCGGTCGCTGAGCTTTCAACTTGACGATCTATTACTAATGGGTGGTCAAATTCGATTCTTATATTTGTTGCACGTGCAATTTCTTGCACCTGTCTTTTAAAGTCATCTGTACCGGACACCCATACAACCCCAAATTTATCTCTAGCCAATAACAAGGCATCGTGAATATGGTCACGCTTTTGGCTGACTACGGTAATATCTAAAGTATTTTTGCTTTCAAAAAAAGCGACTTTCTCTTGATCGATATAAAATGTTTCTCCAAATTTGTATTCGATACGATATTTTTTAATAGGGTAGGCTGACTGTAAAATTTGATCAGAATCTTTCAAGGTTTCTTTTGGCCTTGTGAAGATATTATTCCGCTCTAATTCCTGTTGTTTGCGCAGTTTAACTTTTCGACTGTATTCATAAAACTCAAACATCTGTAAGTAATCAAGTTCAGATAAAGATTCTGTCTGTTGATATGATTCGTTCACTTTATTTTTAGGTATAAGTGCGAGGTCTCTTAAATGTTGCGAAGCATCGTTAGTTGTAACAAGGCTATGGCAATTTTCGTTGATCATAGGCTGATGCTCTAAAGAAAAATATAATTGCCAGGTTTGCTCGATGTCATTTGAGTTGAAATATTGTTTATTTAATTTTGAGGCTTGTGTATAGATCAGGTTATGCAGCCTTTGTATCAAGATACTCTGATCTTCTTGATTAAGCTGAGGCAATTGATGCTTTTGAATACCTGCTGCTAAATTAGATTTGAGCTGGCTCATATTGATGCCACAACAATTCAGTAGTAAACCAGTTTTGATCAGCGCTGTACTTTGGCATTCGCCTGTTGTCTTAAAATGTTGATAGAGTTGTCGAAATCCAGCTTCGAGTTGCTCCGAGGATAATTTTGATAGAGCGGGGAGAGTTCTACTTTTGTTTGTATCTTGAATTTCGTTTGATCTATGTTGGGAAAGCATTTCGAATAAGTTTTTAAAATCTGATGATCCTCGAACTGATACTTGATGCTCAGGATGTAAATTCTTTATACATTGCTCTAACCGGGTGATTGAATAATTACTAAAGATAAGAATCCCATATCTATTCTGAATGCCAATGGGCTCTTTAGGATCATTCGAATCAAACAAAATTTTAGCAGTCTTGATTTCTGGATTTTCTTGATAAATAAAATTTTTAGACTGACGTTGATCGAATAGAAATTGT
This sequence comes from Acinetobacter lwoffii, assembly GCF_019343495.1. Taxonomy (NCBI): domain Bacteria; kingdom Pseudomonadati; phylum Pseudomonadota; class Gammaproteobacteria; order Moraxellales; family Moraxellaceae; genus Acinetobacter; species Acinetobacter lwoffii. The sequence continues at coordinate 60,125 of NZ_CP072552.1, forward strand.
TGTTGTATCAATAGGGGATTGGTGGGTGAGATAAATCTTAAAAAATCAGCATAAGAGGTAATTTGGGTTGAATCAAAGTTTCTAGACAAAAAATTTTGATCAAATAGCTTTTCAGAAGTCTGTTGGCTTAAATTTTGATTTTGGATAAGAAACACGTTCCTGATTTTGGCTCTGGTTGTCAGTTGTTCTGTATGATGTTGATAATGTAATAGAGTATAAATCGTATCAGAAGCCTGTTCTGGAAATTTTTTCTGAAGTTGTTTTAAAAAAGAAGATTTATTGTATTTATAAATTTCATTCTCGAAATTGATATCCTGGTACTTGGATCGACGATTCTGACTATAAACATCTTTAGTTGATTTCATCTTGAGATAAGCGTCATGAAGCTCCTTAACCAAAAAGTCTTTATTCTGGAATAAATGATAAGCAGAGATCTTTGAGGATTCATGTGGAGTGTGCTGAGCTGTCGTATTCAATTTGGGCTGATAGATTTTGATCTGATCAGCGTGATGAGGTGTAAACTCCCCCCAACGGTTTTCCAAATTCTTTAAAGTGACTTGTTTATTGCAAAATAACGATGCCTTAAATGTTAGTGACTCCTGATCATGGGGCCTTATCGTAAAAATACTACCGCTACGCTTACGTTCATACGAAATTCCTGAAGATGCTAATTGTTGATGCCAGTCTTGCCAACTAGTTGCCTCTTTTAGAATGGGCTGAATGATTGTTTCAAGCTCATCTTGATAGTTGCTTGCAACAGACATTTCCTTGCTCAATCGACTCTTTTGTTGATGTCGATGTTCTTGATCACGAATCTTTGCACTGATTTTCAATGCATCGGGATTTGATATGTGATTGATGTTTTTTTCACATTCTCCAGTTTTACTGTTATAGATAAAGAGGGGATTTGGTTCAGGGTCCCAACCCTGTTTTGCCTCAATTTCTGCAACAGCTCGATGTACTGCATTCAAGATCCAACCATCTCCTAGATCCACCGCTTGATGTTCATTATGATTGTTTTTTCTGTAGGGATGGATTCGGTTAATGATCAAATGGAAGTGTACATTGTCTGTATCCATGTGCAATGCATACTGCATTTGTAAGTCATCTGCTTTGAGATGTTTACTTAAAATATCGATTTGTTCTTCTAATTGTTGGGTCGTTGGGACTTCAAATTTTTTAAAACTTCCGACGATATGAACAATTGGGTCATCCACCCTTGTATTCAAACTGGCAGTTTGTGACATTTCAATTTTTTGATACTCAATATTTTCATCCAGAAAGTTACGTGAGTTCGAGTAAACACATTTTTCAGAAATGAGCTCATGACTAAAGCTAGCGTGCAACTGAGTAATATAGTCACTGAGGTAGTCGATACGCGTTTGATTTGGATTATGTATATAGTCTGATAAACCGTTGATACGATTTTCAACAGAAGTGCCTAAGGTGTTTGGAATTACTTTAATAATCATGTCTAACGTACCTGGTCATTTAGTCGACGCACAATGATTTTCAACTCATGAACGAGCTCTGTAAGGTCACATAATTCTTCGGGGATCAAATCTTTATCTTGGAGTTCAATCAATATTTTTGGGAGAATAATGCCAAGTGTTCTAATCGTATGAATATCACGTTGATCGATTAATTGACTGTAGTCATCACTTAAAATTTTTTTACGTATATAGTCAGATTGATTGAGCTGTAATGCCTTGCAGGCAAGATTGATATCTTGATGTTCATCTGCAGTTAAACGAACAATGATCTGCTTATTTCTTGATGCTTTAACTTTCATTTTTTTCTACTGTATACAAATTGAGACCGAGCAACGCGAGCTCGAGATTTGACATGGATGATGTGATATACATCATCCCATCCTGTATTTATTGGCTGTCAGTGAATGAATTAAAGTTAATGAAAATAATGGTTGATTTATATTTTTTTATTATCGCGAAATATGACTTTTTTCAGTAATTTAAGAATCCAAAAATGGTCATGTTTTGCCATTTCTGTAATGAAGTATATTCAGAATAATTGGCTTCTAGATTTATTTTTGAGGAAAAAACATGATACAAGACCAGAATATTTTACACCTTGATATTCAAAATCCAGACAATATTAATTCTGACTCCTCAACAGAAAATACTTCTGAAACTGTATCGACAAAAGAAGAAAAGCATTCAAAAAATGTTGAGAAAAATCAAAAAATATATAGCAAAAATGATTCTAAAAACTTTGAAAATATTCTTCTTTGTTATATAAAAGAATTGAATGAAAAGACCATTACACAGAATCAATTGCTTACTCAGCATAAGAAAACTTTACTTCAACTCTTTGGTCTTGGTGCAACAACCGGAGAAGTACTAGACTTTCTAAAAAGAAACAATTTTGTGGGTATTACTGAGGAAGCTTTAAAAGAGTTTTTAAAGAAGAAAAAATAAATTATGGTGTGAAGTAATCACTAAAAATTACTTTACACAAAGCAATTGATCCCATCGAAAGTAGTTCTGGCTCAGTTGATTACGAGACATATTCCAGCTTCTATTTGGTAACCTACTTGCACCCAGAGCAAGCTTGGTTTTTCCAAACTTATGATGGATTTCTTCAAGTGAATCCATCAGGTTATTGCCTGCGGTTATTTGTTTCATGTCTATAAACAGGTCGTAAGTGTGGTTAACTTTGGGCTCTAGACAAGTCAATATTACGCCGCACTTTTTGAAGCCTACATCTTTCTGATATAAGTCATCTATCATTTTTGTGGCAATCTTACACAACATTAAAACGTTATCAGTTGGTTCTGGCAAAGTAAGTGCTGCAGATTTGCTGTAATAAGGTTTATGTGTTTCAAATGGATTGGATTGTACAAAACCAATCATGTAACCACACAACATCTTCTCACCTCTTAAGCGGGCAACTGCATCTTGGACGTAGAGACTCATAGCCTCTTTTAGATCATCAATATGATAAATCCTTTGGCCAAATGAACGACTTGCGACAATTTGCTTTCGAGGAGCTTGCGTATGTTCTAACTCAATACAAGAGACACCATGTAATTCAAGTAATGTTCTGTGCATAACAATGGAAAATTGATCCCTGATCATGAAAGGGAAGGCCATTGCAAAATCCAGCACAGAATAAATATTAAGACTATTTAGTTTCTTTGTATGTTTGCTACCGACACCCCAAATTTCACCTACCTCTATCGTTTCATATAAGCTTTCTATAGCACAATAATCCATGGCAACCAGGTTACACACACCATTGAAGTAGGTGTTCTTTTTTGCAATGTGATTTGCCATTTTGGCTTCAGTTTTAGTTCTGCCTAAGCCAATACATACTGGTAAACCGAGCCAGGTAAAAATACGCTGACGAATCGTCTGTGCATAATCAGTCAAATCATACTTCTTGGCATAAGCAGTCAAGTCCAAGAAGCATTCATCAATCGAATAGACCTCTTGTTCTTCAGGAGTTACAAAGTCAGACAGGACCTTCATGAATCTGCGAGACATTTCTGCATATAAAGCATAGTTGCTTGAGAGCACTTGGACCTTATGCTGCTCTACAATGTCCTTAATTTGAAAAAGGGGAACTCCCATCTTGATACCTAAGTCTTTGGCCTCCTGTGAGCGTGCCACAGCACAACCATCATTGTTAGAGAGGACAATCACAGGTTTGTTATTTAAACTTGGGTTAAAGATACGTTCGCAACTGACATAACAGTTGTTGATATCTACCAAAGCAAAGATCTTGTTTGTATATGCCATATGATGAAACCAAGAGAATAGTTACTTACGTTTCCTGAAGGGTTTGATGACGTAAGTCACTACTCCCCAAATCACCATCTCCTGGCCATCTCTGAGGTAAATATTGGAACAATCAGGATTCTCAGCTTTAAGCCAGCGATAGTTACCTTCAATCATCAAGCGCTTAACAGTAAACTCATTGTCGATCAGAGCGATAACGATGTCTTCATGTTTGGCTTCAAGACTACGATCAACGACAAGTTCATCATCAATTTCAATACCAGCATCTCTCATGGAAAGAGAAGCTACTTTTACAATGAATGTCGCTGCCTCATTACTAATGAGGTGTTCATTCATATCTAATGTCTTGTCGACAAAATCTTGGGCAGGAGAAGGGAAACCGGCAGCAACCTTCTCGGCCGCTAAAGGAATTTGCATATAAGTAGATGACTGTACAGGCGTGATTAAATCGATATCATTAAGGCATTGGCTCTCTGCTTTATTTAGATAATTTTTAATCTCTACGATCTTGGATAAAGGCACTCTTACTGTTTTGGTAGGCTCATTGTATTTAAGTTTTCTACCCGCACCTTCTCTGATTCCCCCACGCTTGTTGTTCATGACTCATTCACTATTTGGTTTTGTGACGAAATCAAATAGTAAACTTTCTTTTGTTAGGAAAACAATAGAATCTGGATAAACGGTTAATATAAAAAGTATAAATTTAGGGAGATTTCTAGCTCTTTCGATTTAATTCTTTACATGTGGACTGCACACAAAATAGCTATGAATGAACATTAGATGAATTTAGATCCTGTAGTAAAACAGCTTTTGATGGAAACTTAGAAATTTTCAAATGATCTGTATTTATGATTTATGAACCGTACCGGGTTTGTCGGAGAGTCAATATTCTGAGAGACTATCCCGATGACAAAATTAAAATATACCCCTGAAATCAGAGAAAGAGCGGTTCAATTATTGATTGAATCCGAGAAAGATTATCCATCGAATTGGGCTGCAATCACAGCAATTGCTCCTAAAATTGGCTGTACTCCTGAAACACTACGTGTTTGGTATCAAAAATACTTAGATCAACAAAATCCAGTTAAAGCACAGCAGCTTTCAGACCAAGAACGTATCAAACAACTGGAACGCGAAAATAAAGAACTGCAACGTGCGAATGAAATTCTACGTAAAGCAGCCGCTTTTTTCGCCCAGGCGGAGCTCGACCGCCCACACAAATAATGGTGGATTTTATCCATAACAATAAAGCGTTATATGGTGTTGATGCGATTTGTAGGATTTTACCGATCGCTGCTTCAACCTATTACCGGACTTTAGATCTCGCGGAAAATCCAGAACATCGAGCGAAACGAGATTTACATGACTTGCATCATGCTGAGGAGATTAAACGAATTTGGAAGGAAAGTTCAGGTCGGTATGGTGTGCGTAAGGTCTGGCAACAACTGAAACGTGAAGGCTATGTGATTGCACGTTGTACAGTTGCTCGATTGATGCAAAAGCTAGGTATACAAGGTGTTTGGCGTGGTAAGAATAAACAAACCACCCGTAACCGAGATGACCAAAAACGGGCAGATGATTTAGTGAAACGTAATTTTAATGCTGATCATCCAAACCAACTATGGGTGGGTGACTTTACGTATATTCAAACTCATTCAGGCTGGGTATATACCGCATTTGTTATTGACGTGTTCTCACGAGCAATTGTTGGATGGAAAGTATCTACACGGATGAATACAGATATGGTGCTCGATGCATTGGAGCAAGCATTGCATGATCGAGGCATGCCAAAGAATGTGATTCATCATTCCGATAGAGGTGTGCAATATCTTTCCATTCGCTATACCAATCGTTTAGAAGCAGCAAATTTACGAGCATCAGTCGGTACGACTGGTGATTCATACGATAATGCTTTGGCTGAAACGGTGAATGGCTTATACAAAACAGAGGTGATTGAATATTTAAAAGCAGATTGGCAAGGTTTAGCAGATGTACAACTTGCGACACTAAACTGGGTAGATTGGTTCAATAAAAAGCGTGTACACAGTGCACTGGGTTATGTATCGCCTTTTGAGTTTGAAGCAATGTACTATGATAAGATTAACCCGTTAGGTCAGGTGGCCTAACTTAAATAAAAAAGTCTCCGACAAACCCGGTACGGTTCATTACATAATCCCTTTTAATGCTTCTACAGGATCTGAGTCCATATATGAAAGGGAGGGATGCTCAAGGCAATAACCTGCATACTTTAGGGCTTTTTCCGACCATATTATCTGATAGCTATACTGCTTTTGTTTACAAGTAACTCTTGGTATTTTTTTAAATCAATAATTTATAAAACAATCAGTATTTCAACATGGAAAAGCTTCTACGGCCTTAAGTACAGAAATCAGTCCGTTCATACTTTCCATCTGTTCTATAGGAACTCCTCCAGTTAATAGGTTAGGTGAATTGAGAAAATGATGCATCCATTTAATATCACCACCATTCAGGCTATAAACAGCTCTGTAAATCCGAATTACGATTATTGCTATTTCCCCTGATTGAGAATTTGGATCTAAGGTTTGTAATTCAGAAAATTTACCGTCAATACCTTCCAGATGCAGAATTCTTAAAAATTGCTCTGGCTTTAGTCCAAGCTGTTCAGCAGCTTTCCATGCCGCTTTAGCCAAAACTCTGGACCTATCTATCTGTTGTGAAAGTGGACTCATGATCGTGTCCTTAATATAAGAAAACGTTTGTTTGACATTACATTAAAATTAGGAATATGCCTAAATTTTATTCTATCAGCCAGTTTTTATTATTCCAAAATTGAAATTCCTAGATGGCAAGTTAAATAAGAACATTAAGCTGATGATAGGTATATAAAGCCTAGAGCCTATATCTAGGCTTTATAAAGTGTGTTAAATCTGGAAAAGTCTTATTTTTGAAGTTGGATTAGTTACCATTATGAAATACTTACAGGCTTTACTTACAAAGTAGTTATACTCTAATGTTTGCTATATGGCTAACATTGCATATAAAATACTCAAAGTTCGCTATATAGCGAATATAATCTTGTAAAAGTGGAAAAATAATATGGCTTGTAGAAAAGAAATTGGAGAGCAAATCAAATTGGCCAGGAAAAAACTCGGCTATACACAAAAGACTGTATCGGAGAAATCTCTAGTCAATAAAACGACAATTTCTGAGATTGAAAATGGTCATTTCACTGGTTCATTCGATTTATTTGAAAAAGTACTTAATTGTGTCGACTTACAGTTCGAAGTTGTGCCCAAAAAGCATACATTCCCTCACTGGGATGAAATCGAGTTTTTATTTAGAGAAGATTGAATTAAAGAAGGTGAGATTAACTTCCATTCTATGTTTTATTCCCAAGTAGAAATGTCCTATACAGACATTTCTACTTGGGAATAACAGAGAGCCTGTAGGCTCTCGTTTTTTTATTCTAAAACTGCTAAAATTCTTATACGCCATTGACGTACTTAAACCTATGTTATTCATTGAAACCAGTATTTTTACCAAGCAAATCAAAGAGCTTGTAAGTGATGAGGAATATCGTCAACTCCAGCAAGATCTCTTGGTACAACCTGATAAAGGTGACTTAATCAAGAATGGTGGTGGAATTCGTAAAGTACGTTGTGCTCAAGGCAATAAAGGTAAAAGTGGCGGTATCCGGGTGATCTATTATTGGGTCACAGAAGATGATCAGATCTTTTTCCTGGTGGCTTATCCAAAGTCTGTGAAAGATAATCTGACAGACAAAGAAACCTCTATTCTGCGTCAATTAGTGAAGGAGCAATTTCATGGATAACAACTTATTTGATGACTTGGTTGCTTCAATCAAAGAAGCTGGTGCCATCAAACGTAATGAAATGAAAGCAAGCCGAGTAACAGAGCTTGAATTGCCGGATATTAAAGAAGTACGTGAGAAAACTGGCTTGACCCAAGCTGAATTTGCTGCACGTTTGCATATCAGTGCCAGAACTCTGCAAAACTGGGAACAAGGCCGTCGTTATCCAACTGGTCCTGCAGCGACTTTAATTCGTATTCTTGATGCTCATCCAAGTCTAATTTAGAAAATTGAGATAATAAAAAACCCCAACATCCTGTCGGGGTTTTTTATTATCTTTTCGCGTACCGTTGTTACCCTCTGGTCCTTGTGCAATAACTTATAATTTTTGTTTTATGTTATGGAACTTCCTGTTCCTGATGAGTTCATCATAGGAAAGTTTCAGTATTCCGGATAGCAGCAAAGGGCCGAGATTGGTGTGAGCATATACGCACAAAATAGCCTAAATTTTATCCACAGGAAATGTGGATGATTTCAGATCCTGGGGTCTTGAGAACATTGCAAAAATCTTGAAATTGGCTACTTTTTAAACAACTTTATTGGCAATAACTATCAAAAAAGATCATAAAAAAGCCGACTTGTTTCCAAGCCGGCTTTTCGGGTTTGCGTCCTCGATTTTTTATATCATAACTTTTTGAAATTTAACACTATTTATTTTTATGTT
>NZ_CP072553.1 GCF_019343495.1 Acinetobacter lwoffii
GGATTTTACCTGCTTTACTCCGCGATCCAGATTCATTTATTCATTATGATCATTATTTAAATTTATTGGAAAAAGCGGCCTTAGCCTGTCAGGATGACTGCTTCGGTTTAAAACTCGGCGCACTCCAAAATATTAGCACAATCGGTTTGATTGGCGTCTATATGTCCCGACAAACGAGCATACTTGAAGCCTTAAGCGTGGCGCAAAAGTATGTCTATTTACATGCTGAAGGCGTTGTCTTTCACGTCTCGCAACATAATGCTCTGTTCTGTAAGCTGAACTTTGTGCGTTTAAGTGAATACAACACCGATGTACCACAAAAATCACAACTGGCCATTTGCCTTGTCGCGAATATTTTAAAAGATTTGATTGGCCCACAGTGGCATGCAGAAAAAATTTGCTTCAAGCAAAAAGCACCACAAAAAGGAGCTCAAACTTTCCAAGCACATTTTTCCTGTCCAGTGGAATTTGAAACCGATGAGGATGCGCTTTATTTTCCCGCAAGCTTTTTAAGCTATAAACCCTATAATTTTAATGAAGATGCCATTAATCAACTAATCGTACAGCAGCTTGAAACACAAAGCAGCACCAAAACTGAAGACAATACCGCACTGATAGAGAGTTCAGTCCGCATGCTGATGGCGACAGGAGACTGCAGCATTGAAAATATCGCACTCTGTATGGGAATGCATCCGAAAAAGCTTCAGCGCGCTTTAAAAATGCAAGGAACAACCTATCGAGATATACTCGAAAATGTCCGAAAAAAAGAAGCGCTTCGTATGCTTGATGCAGGCAATGTGAATTTGACAGATATTGCTCTACAGTTGGGCTATGCAGAATTATCTATTTTCAGTCGCAACTTTAAAAGCTGGTTTGGCGTTCCTCCAACCGAGTTAAGAGACAAAAGTCGAAGCCATATTGTATGACTTCTGGTTTTGCTACTTCGTTAAATAAAAAGTACCCAACGAATTCAAGCATATAGTTTAAATCCATTGAATGTCACTCTAATCAATACAGACTCAATTGATTATTTCGGGAAAACAAAGGATGCGACCAAACGTGCCCCCCAACCTTTCGGGCTGCCGTCAGTATCATCAACCCAATATCGAGCACCACCGCCCACACTAATGGCCTGACCATTTAGGCGAATCACTTTGGTCACAGTCAAGTTGACAGGAACTGTGGCTTCTTCTGCATTCCAGTCATATGTCGTTTCAGTATTCAATGCCACCGTCGTACTATTTGGATAAGTGTAACTAGGGTCTGTTGACATTTACTGTTCATAATTAACCCTATAAAGGTAGCCATAAAAATATACAGGCTAAAGCAACAGAACTTTGATAATTTCTTTTGAGCTTGTCATATCGAGTAGCTATTCCTCTAAATTGCTTTAATCTACAAAACATATTTTCAACTAAATGCCTGATTTTATATAAATACCAGTCCATATGGTCATTGTTCGATTGGCTATTTGTTTTCTTTGGTATATTCGCTTTAGTCCCTGTTTTCCTGATCTGTTCACGCAGTGGTTCTGAATCATAGCCTTTATCTGCACATACCACTTTTGTCTCTTTTAAATCTAATGTTGATATTAAATCAGGTGCAACTTTAACATCATGTGTGGTTCCATCGGTAATCATGAAATCAATAGGATTGCCATGTGCATCAACAATCAAATGTATTTTTGAGGAGTTTCCTCCTACACTTTTAGAAATAGATTGATTCGCTATGCCAGCAGAATGTTGATGAGCACGTACATGAGAGCCATCAATAAAAATCCACTCCATATCGGGGCATGAGGCTAGTAATTTGAATAATCTAAGTAACTTACCGCTGCTTGACCAACGATTAAAACGTTTGAAAATAGAGTTTGAATGACCAAAACAACAAGGAATATCTCGCCACGGACAGCCTGTTCTAATTCTATAGAGAATAGCTTCAATAAAATTGCGTAAATTTGAGTTGTGGTGAATGGATAAATTACGCAGAATAACTTTCAACTTTTGCCAGTGTTGATCTGTCAGCATGGTACGAGGCATAGCGAATAGTAAAATTGGGTTCGGCGATTTGATTTTACTACTTCGCTATTTTTTTAAGCTAAAAGTGTCAACACACCCTAATCTCTATCTATATATATTTATATTAAAACCTTAACTATTGTTCTCATCCTCTCCACCGCCACACACACCGCAGACGCTTCGCTTACTGCGGGTGGTGGGGAGGAGCGGATTTCGGCAATATTCACCCTAGATAGCCTAAGCAAAAAAATGCTTTAAAAGCTATCTTGAATATTGCCGTGAAGCTCTGCGGTCTGGAGCCGGTATCGCTTTCAATCAGCACTGTATGGCTTGCAAGTCCATTTACAGCAAGTGAGTATTTAGAGTCTTGCAACTCCCCTGACACACGCATTAGCTCACTCATCTACGCTGATAACTCGGTGAGGGTTCCCCAACATACCATTTCTATCAAGCTATAGACGTATTCCCTGCGACCCCACAATTATTGTGTCTTTCATCAGTATGCGGGCGTATTACAATGGCAAAATGTAATACTCATGCGATGGTGATACTGCCGTCACTTAGTCCTCCTGCTACACCATCCGCCTGTAAAACTCTATGCCATTGATAATCCATTTAAGGCAATGCACTTACAAACATAAAGTTTTATAAATCACAGAAGTAGGCGAAACTCGGCAAATAAACAAATGCGCTTATTTGATACACGAATAGACATTAAAGTAACGAAGTTTTTTCAGAGTACGACTTGCAAAAACTTCTATTTATGCAACAATAGAGTTCAGGTACAAGCCTTATGGTGAAATCGTAGTGGTCGCCAAACCCTTCGATCTTCGTTAGATGATGTTAACGGCATCAAATAACTGTGTACCCCGAATATAGAATAAAGCCCTGATAGTTACAAGACTATCGGGGCTTTTTCTTTTTCCAAAAGTTTTATATTAATACCTGATTAATAAGAATAATTTAACATTTGTTATTGAATTTCATAGAGTTATAACTCTAAATTTTATTGATTTTTACTTTAATTTTTTGAGCAAAAAATAACTTTCTATCTAATTGATTTATCTTTCACTATCTTTTTATGTCCTAAAACTGCACTACATAAGGCTTCTGGTTAGCCGATCAGCCAAAAACTTAAATCATCATTTCAATAAAAAGTTTCTATTTCACATAATTTATACAACAAAAAGTAAACATAACATCATGTTTTTACTATCAAAATACTGCCCAAGTTAAGTTTTGTTTACTAATTGAAACACTTGAAACATTAAGTTTTAAGTAAACTTGCACTATTTTTAAGCTTATAGAGTTATACTGTTATAACTCTATTAAGGAAAGGGTAGAAGCCATGAAAAAAATGATCATTACAACCATCTGTATATTGAGCATTACATCCTTAACCGCTTGTGCAACTAAGACTGGCTCTCAAAAAGGATTAAAAAAATCTCCATGTGCTTGTGTATTCCAGTCATTACCAAGTGCAGACCTTCACAAAATTGACGCTATCAACCCACTTAACGAAGGAAGCCCAGCATGAAAAAGTTTGCACTTCCTCTGATCGCTTCAGCGTTTCTTATGGCTTGTTCTGACGAACCTAAACAGCCTGACGTGAGCGGAAATGATTACGTTGGGTCATGGGTGAATCCTGTCGGTCAACAATCTCAAAACCCCAATGACGTAATTATTAATGATCGTGTAATCATTGCGCCAAGTGACCTAGAAGGCGTTTTTAAAGTTTCGATACTGGCTAAAGGTATTTTCACTGACATGGAATTTAAGCCTGAAAACGGCTTGTTATGTGCTGCGAATGATGCCTGCTTTCAGTTAGTTGATGGAAAGCTGAAGCTCGGTAGTGAAGCGGGTATTTTGACCTATGAGCGAGAACAATATGAAAATCAGTAAAACCATTGTCGCACCTTCACTGCTGCTTTCCCTTAGCTTGGCTATGACAGGGTGCTTTACTTCTAAGCCTGATATTTCAGGCGTATGGATTCCTGAACACACGCCTAAATCAACTTTTTTCTATGATTACTATGTGATCTCTGAAGCTGATAAGCAGGGCAATTTTCCGGTTAAAAAATTCAGCTATCAGATTCAAAACATGAACACTTTTAACCCTGCAAAACTTCCTAAACTGGTAGGGGAATCGGCAGGGGTCTTAACTTTCACAAAAGATAATACTTACTGTTATGAAGGCTCTCTGACAACTTGTTTTATTTACTCTGAAAGTGCGCTACGTAAATCAGATTCCTCAAAAGTATTCGTATTGTCTAATAAGAATCCTCCCGAAATTCCAGTGATCCGCTAAGGGAGAAGGCACTATGAAAAAAATCATTTATGTTTTTCTTCTCCTGTTTAGTTTCATAAGTCTTGGCTCTGCTTATGCTGAAGATTACTACACTAATCCTCAAGACTTAGGGCAGGGGACAGGAACAGTCAATAATGCCGATGTTGGTGCTGGCAATAACAATATTGCTGATTCAATGTCCCAGGTGACGCAAAACGGAATGCAAGAGCTTGATTCAGTCGTTGATAGCTTAATCACAGATGTAGACAAGAATATTAAAGACAATATTCAAGGCTACTACCAAAAAATAACTGCTCCAATTATTCCAGTCTTTGCAGGCTTTATTGTTATTTGGCTGACCTTTCAAGGCATGAAAATGATGCTGGGTATGCCTGTCGAGATTCAGCAAGTTATTGCTACTTTCGTGCTTATGCTGCTGATCTGGACAATCGTTTTTTCATGGGATGCCTTCTTTCCTTATGTAGCTGAAGTTTTCCTAGATGATGTGCCTAACCTGATCACTGAAATGACAGGCACCGATTCCAAAACCACACTTCAATCATTTGTTTCTATTATTTTTGAAGCTATCGCGCTGGCTTTTAACAATATTGACACAGGCATCACCAACGTTGTGAGTGGCTTTTTCTTCGTCCTGATTTACTCCTTCATCTTCGGACTAGCTTGCCTAGTTTGTGCTTTGTTCTTCCTTATTTGGGTCATTTGCAAAGTAATCATCGGGATTTTAATTGCTGTTGCCCCTATTTTTCTTGCTGCTGCAATGTTCCCAGCTACCCGAAGATATGCGACCAACTGGCTTCAAGCAGTATTAACTCCAAACGTGGTTTTACTACTGCTGATCGTAAGTTGCGACCTAGTCTTAACTTCAGTAGTGAAGGGTATCCAGCACTTAAATGATAACGGCAGCACCTTCACAGCAGCTTTTGTCATGGTCATTGTTCTGCTTGTTGTAGTAGGTCTTTTCGCAATTATTCCAAAAATTGCAATTTCTCTTGTCGGCAGCGGTTTTGAAGCTTCAACCAGTGCAACTACAGGTGTAACCAATTCTGCGACTAATGCAGTTAAACGCTTTGGGAGTAAACGATAATGCTACCTCAAACTAAAGATCAGCTAGACGCTCAATTTAAAGCCCTTCAGGAAAGCGTTAAAAAGAGTGAAAACCGTAACGGCAAAATTACACTGTGGTCACTGGGACTTTGTGGGGTTTTAGCAGTAGGAAATATTGCTCAAGCAATTGCTAACTACAATCTAACCCCATTAAAAACAACCGAACCGATCATTGCCGTGATTGATTCCGAAACAGGAATCATGACCCAAGTTGAACGTTTTGATTCAACCACTGACCCTAAGCTAATCGAAAAACTTGTTACTTCTTACTTTTGGGACACGATTTCTAGCCGATATGGTTATTACGGCAAAGTCGGAAAAGATCAGCTTGCAGCTCAATACAGTAAAACTTCCACTTTCTTAGATAGTAAAGATCGCTCTGATTTTGAGAATGAAATTAGCGGATTAAATAGCAATTCACCTTACAACTTACTCGGTGAATCAGGCTCTATCACACCTAAAATTATTTCATTGAACTTTCTAGGAAATAACAAGGTACAAGCAAATTTCAAAACTACCGTTGTTAAGGGCGCACAAGTACAGCAATTCAGCTACACAGTTACCGCAGATTATGTGACTGACAACTTCGATGACTTATCTGTAAAAGATCGCTGGATTAACCCGTTCGGGGTCAAATTTAAGAATTGGAACTTAACACAGAACTCGTCTAATGATGCCCTGATTGCACCGCCAAGCAGTCCGGTACTTCCTACGCCTGAATCTGTGCCTGCCCCTGAATCTGCAACTGCACAAACAACAAATTAAGGTAGATCAAAATGAAAAAAACGCTCATCTCAATACTACTTGCTGCAACGTGCATTGCTTCCGCTCCAAGTTTTGCAAAGCAAATCCCTGTCGGCTTAAAAACTGATGGTCGAATTAAAACTGTTCCATATTCTGAAAACCATGTTGTCGAACTTTCTACAACTTTCGGCATTAGCACTGTGGTCGAGTTTGGAAATGAAACTATCCAGACTGTAGCGTCTGGTGACACGATTGGCTGGCAGATTATCCCGCAGGGGAATCGCCTTTTTGTCAAACCTGCAGAAAAGCCACAAGCGGGAATGAACCGTACAAACTTGACCGTGATCACTGATAAACGGAACTACTACTTCAACCTTTTCAATTCAAGCCAGCCTGTCTATGTACTTCGTTTTAACTATGCAGACGTAAATAAAACGAACCGTTTAATTGCTCAACAGAATGCCCCTAAACGTGCATTGGGCGAACTCCCTATGACAAGTATCAAGTGGGGCATGGATGCCACTCATAGCAAATCAATCAAGGTCTTGGGTGTTTCTGATGACGACCAATTTACTTTTATTCGTTTAGGTAAAAATTCACCTCGCCCAGCCGTTTATGCGGTGAACGGTGAAGGCTATGAAGAACTAACTAACTCACGCCAAGAGGGTGACGTAATTGTTATTGAAAGCGTGTCGGATGCTTTCACTTTGCGTCTAGGTAATGAATATGTCTGCATTCTGCGTAAACCTAACGTGATCGGAGCTAAATAAGATGACTAATAAAAATGAATTCGATACCCCTGATAACTTCAGTACCAATGATCACGTTTTTTATGGTGATGAGAAAAAAGGGAAAGATGATTTTGAGATCAAAGATGATTTTTCTCAAAAGTCTAAAACGTCTGTAAAAGACATGGATAAGGCAAAGTTAATCAAAGTAGGTGTAATCTTATTTGTAGTGATTGGCTTAGTTATTTCTGCTGTCTATTTCAAGCTGCAAAAGAACAAAGAATCACGACTTGAATCAGGCGTTGAAACGGCTGTCGCTAAACCTGTCACCAATATTGAAGGTACAGGTCTAAGTGAAGATAGATTCGGCTTCGGTGGACCACAACCGATTCCAGCTTTAACAGAACCGAACCCACTGCCAACGGCTAATGAAAAGTCACCTGAACAGCTAGAAATGGAACGTCAATTAGCTGCACAGCAACAACAGCTTGCAATGGAACAGGAACAGGCACGACAACAAGCCATTGCACAGCAACAAGCCCTTCTAAATGCCCGCTATAAGTCGGGAATTATGGTTACTGGTCAAAGTCAAAGTAATAGCGGGATTAGTCCTAATAATGCTGCTGGTGATATGGCTGGCGTACCGCCTGAACTTATGCCGTTATTTATGAGTATGCAATCATCCCAGGCTAACAATAACGGTGGTGCAAATACTTCTAATGTGAACCCTCGTATTGCAAATAACTCTGCATCTTCTATGGGTGGTCGTTTCGATTCCAGCACTACTAATCAGAAAGCCCCTATCGCTCATGCAAGCTATAACGCTGACCGCAGACTACTCATTCAACAGGGCAAGATTGTTGATGCAGTTTTAGAAACTGCCGTTAAAAGCGATCTGCCAAGTAACATTATTGCCCGTGTGACAACAGATATTTACGGTGAACAAGGTCGAAATCGACTGCTGCCTGCGGGTACTCGTCTTTTTGGTCAGTATTCCTCAATTGTAAATGATGGACAGGCTGAAGTTGCTGCGGTTTGGAATCGTGCAATTACTCCTAACGGTGTTGAGATCATGCTTGATAGCCCTAGCACAAATGGTCTGGGTGTCGCTGGCTTAGGTGGCAAGGTAAACAACCATTACGGCAGAATTTTCGGCACAGCTACGCTTTTAAGTGTGATCGGTGCGGGTGTAAGCAATGTAGGTGTAAGCAGTAGTGATCAAAATAATGCGTCCCAAGCGTACCGCACTGAAGTAGCTAACTCTTTCGGTAATCAGGCTGATCGTGTTCTGCAACGTAATCTTTCAATTCCTCCAACAATTACAGTGCCACATGGCACACGTATTAAGGTCTTAGTCGCTAAAGACTTGGATTTTTCTACAATCTTTAATCAGTAAAGGCGGGGGTAATATCATGTCTATTCTTGTCCTAAAAGATTTAGAAAAAGCCTTTGGTGAAGATATTAACAATGATGATATTACTGAGATTTCAGTAAATAAGCCTTGTGAGTATTTCGTGGCTATGAAAGGCACAAGGGACATGATTAAAAGAACTAACCCTGATCTTTCTTATGCACTGTTAAAACGTCTTGCTGAAAGCATTGCGACTACTACTGAACAGACAATTTCAGAAGCCCAGCCTTTGCTTTCGGCACAGATTCCTTCACCTACTCATGAAGGCTTATATTTCCGTATTCAATTCGTGCGTGACCCTGCTGTTACTACAGGGTCTATCGCTTTATCTATCCGTAAACCAAGTGTTCTAAGCCTGCCATACAGTGCTTATGAATCTATCTTGAATGCAGTTGAACCGTTCAACGCTATTTCTTCTAAAGATCAAGAATTGCTTGATCTCTATGAAAGTCGTCAATTTCATAGCTTTCTGCATAAAGCAGTTGCCTATGAAAAGAACATCATTATTTCTGCTCAAACTGGTGCAGGTAAAACCACACTTTTTAACTCTTTAATTCATGATGCTATCCCTTTGGGTGAACGCCTAATCACGATTGAAGATGCTAAAGAGCTACGCCCGCCACATGAAAACACCTTGCAGCTTTACTACTCAAGGGGTGGACAAGGTAAGGCTAAAGTTACTGCTCAAACGCTTATGGAAGCCTGCCTACGTTTATATCCAAAACGTATCTTACTTGGTGAGATTCGGGGGGCAGAAGCCTTCACTTATTTGAACTTAATTTCTTCAGGTCATGATGGGTCAATCGCAACCCTTCACGCTAATGACCCGATCAATGCGATTGATCGTCTAACTCTCATGGTTTTACAAGCTGGTACTACGCTGACAAGTGATCAGGTCAAAATGTTTGTAAAACAAAGTATCGACATTATCGTCCAACTCGGCAGAACGGAAACTGGCGGTTATGGCTGTTCAGCTATCTACTTCAAAACTTTTGAGGATTTGAAAAATGAAAAAAATAATATTCATGCTTAGTTTTTTAGCTTGTGCAGCTTGCTCATCCAAAGGCATAGATGGCGAATATAACCGTATTGAACAGACAGCTTTTGAACAAACCAACGGAATGAGTAGCGGTCTGATCGTTGCCGATCAAGGTGCCAAAGTCACTTTAAAAAATAGTTGGGGTGATGTGGCTTTAAACACAGTTAAGAAAGAAGAAAAACTGGTTATCCAGTATCAAAACCAAGATGCCTTTCTGCTGGAACAGAAAGGAAATGTGATCACGCTGACTGATGTAGACAATCCTGATCAGACATACAAATTTAAAAAGGACTAAGCCATGAAAAAAATTACCCTTGCTGCTTTTGTCTTTGTAAGTCTGACCGCAGCCGAAGCACAGTTACCGCAGACTTTTACTCAAGTGCTTCAGTCTTTTGCTCAAGATAATCGCTTAATCTACATTCCTGAAACCCCTAATCAGGGCGATTACATTACTTATAAGTTTTCTAGTGATGCCAGTTGTCAATCTGAAAGCTGTGCCGATCTGAAAGTCTATTACAGCATTGACCCCAACTGTGTGCCTGCCAGTGTTGGTTTATTTGGTGAACTACCTGTAAGTATTCCAGGTGATGCAAAAGCCCTTTTTATTTCTCCGACTATTTCTGATGTTTCTAGCCAAGCTAAGGACTTTCTACGTGTTCAAGTTAAAGGTGGGTGCTATGAGTTTTCTATGGGAGAAAAAGGCTCACATTTTAAAACTCTAGTGGATTTGGCTAACCGTTTGGCTGCTGCTAAGTAAGGAATACAACTATGAAGATAAAAAAATTATCACTTCTAATATTAGTTGGATTAAGCAGTATCAGTGTTGCGTCTAATCTTCCTTATCATGATGTAGTCCTTTCTGCTTCAGCTAAATATGGTTATGACCCGCTTTTAATTCATGCTGTTATCAAAAAAGAATCTTCACATAGAAATACAGCAAGATCAGGTGTCGGGGCGCAAGGCTTAATGCAATTAATGCCTGCAACAGCAAAATCTCTCGGTGTATCTAATCCTAATGACCCTGTTCAAAATGTGAATGCTGGTACTCGTTATCTTAAGCAGCTTAACTCGCAATTCGGAAATATGCCCCACGCTCTTTATGCGTATAACTGGGGGATGGGTAACTTACGTGCTTATCTGAAAGGCACTAAAAAAGTAATGCCAAGAGAAACCCAAGAGTATGTACCAAAGATCGCACAGTTTTATAAAAACTATGGTGGGTCAGGTAACTATTTCGGTGGCAATGTTATTAAAGGCACTAATAATGCTCAAGGCAAGCCAGCTACAACAGCAATTGAAAATGAAAACTCCAAAAAGATTCGTGAAAAGCTGGAAGTCCAAAATGCTTGTAAGCCTGTAAAACTGCCTGAAGCCGAACAGGTAGATATTGATTCACCTATCACTCTACCTCCTATCCCTCCGGTTACTGGCGGGGCGGGTAAAACTGTTTTTGACCCTACTAAAAATGCTGATGCTGCATTACAGGTAGAGGAATTAATGCGCCAGATTCAAGTATTACGTGGACAATATGACAGCATTACAAAAGGTTTAGCGGGTCTTGGTCTTTTAACCAATGTCGCTCAACTTGCTGGCTTTGAACTGCCTAATGGCTTCTCTGCTGAACCTACAAATATCTTTAATACCCCTAAAGAACAAAATGCCTATAACGAGCTTCAACGTCAGATCGCCACGGATACAGGCGTTTATGCCAGTAAAGAACTAGGGAAGATCCAAAATCTCACTGCTGCAAGAGTTAATACCGCTTATGTAGAAGCAGAAGTTGCTTGGACACAAGTTAATTGCAGTTTTGAAAACCTCAAGTCTTTGGCTGCGGTCAATACCAACACTTTGAAGCAGTCAAAAGATTTAGCAAATGCGCTTGCTGTAGAGAACAGCATGATCGTTGCCAATCAAGCTAAGTTAAAAGCCAACATGCTTATGATGCAGTCGAGCATGGAGAGCTACAAAGTAGCTTCTCATCAGGCAGTACAGAAGTTTTTGGGGTCAGTTAAATGATGAATGATCAAAGCCAAAAGATTTTTAATCAGTCTATCCTGATTGTTATTTTTTCCGTGATCACGGCATGGGTAGTATTACTGCCTAAGTTTTTTATTATCCCTCAAGAACAGAAGGTTAAGGCTATTCTGTATGCCCTGCCATTGACCTTTAAAACGCCTTTATACGTTTTGATTCTCTTAGTGGTATTGGTCATTAGCTGGGTGATCGCTTGGTTTTATTTTCAGAACAATAAAACTCCTTTTGCTGGTGAACGGTACGTTAAAGTTTTGCGGGGCTTACAGCTAGTTAGCCCCTATAAATTTAAGAAACTGACGACAGAAAAAGGCTATCAAATTCGTTTTTGTGGTATGCCAGTTCCGAAAGATTTGAAGTACAAACACTTCCTTTTAACTGGTGGTACTGGTCAAGGTAAATCCGTTTCTATTAGTGATTTCTTAGATTCTTGCGTATCTGATGCCCGCAGTAAAACCCGCTTAATTGTTGTGGACCCTAACGGCTCATATACAAGTTTGTTCTATAAAAAGGGCGATGTGATTTTTAACCCTTTCGATGCTCGATCTGTAAGCTGGTCAATCATTAATGAAGTAAGAAACCCTTATGATATTGAAACTTACTCAGCTACATTGATTCCAAAATCTTCCGATGCGAAACATGAAAACTTTAATAGTATGGCTCGTACAATTGTTAAGTCTGCTATGTCTAAAATTCTGGAAATGCCAGACATATCAAAAGCAGCAAAAGCACAATTGTTCTTAGATACGTTATTAAACTCTAGTGATGATCAATTAAGAGATTTCTTGATGGGTACGCCTGCATTTAGTCTGCTAGGAAATAGTGAACTGGTCGGGACGCTGCGAAGCATCATCACAACTTATCTCACGCCACATACCCACAATTCAATTGGTGATTTTTCCTTTAGAGATTACTTAAAAGATGGTGAAGGCAATATTTTTATTACTTGGCGTGAAGATCAATTAACTGCATTACAGCCACTTGTAAGCTGTATCACTGATGTTGTTTGTAGCTCATTACTTTCTGATTTCGACAACTATTCAGACTTTGTTTTTTGCTTAGACGAACTAGGCTCATTAAATCGACTTTCATACTTGGAAGCTGTGCTGACGAAAGGGCGTAAGCACAGACTTATTGCTTTGGCGGGTATTCAAAGTTTAGCCCAGCTTATAACAATCTATGGCGACAAATTCTCAATCACGCTAAGGGGCTGTTTTTCGTCATTTGGTGTATGTGCCGTAAACGCTCAAGATACTTATACCCCCCAAGAATATGAAAAGTCTTTCGGTGCAATCGAAGTATTACGAAAAATGAAATCTAGTCACAAGGATGCAAAAAGTGAGTTGGTAAAAGAGAAGGAAAATGTTGTTAAAGCTGAAGAAATAAGCAGCCTTCAACCACTTCATTTTTATTTAAAGTTTTCAGGTCATTACCCGCCTACTTTAGTAAAAATGAAGTACCGCTCTTATGCTAAAGTTGCGGCTTCTTACCAACAAAACTGAAAAAAGGAAATCTAAGCATGAAACGTGAACAACTATACGTGAGCGATGAATTTGCAGCTGAGTTTGACGAGTTTTTCTTACGCTATAAACGTGGTGAATTGAAAGTTCCTGAAGAACTACAGAACCGCAGATTGACAAGAAATTTAATATTCCTGATCGCCCTCGATCAATATTTCAAAGAGAAACATAATTTTTCAAATAGTCCTTTTGAGGACTGAATCAAATAGAGTTATACTGTTATAACTCTACAAGGGATAATGACAATGTTCAGAAGATTAATAATCAGCTTTATTTGCACAACTCCTGTGCTGGTAAGCGCTTCACCTTATGAGGATTTAATTTACAAGCATTCTGTAGCTAACGGTTTAGACCCTAAGTTAGTTACAGCAATTATGGCAAGGGAGAGTGCATTTAAGCCTAATGCTCGATCTCCCAAAGATGCTAGAGGGCTTATGCAAGTTATTCCATCAACAGCCCGGATGGTAGGTGTTGACCCTAGAAGATTATTTGAACCTGAACAAAGTATTATTGCTGGTACTCGTTACCTTGCTTTCTTAAACAAACGGTTTAATGGCAATCTGATCAAAATCATAGCTGGCTATAATGCTGGACACGGTGCGGTGGAAAAATTTGGCGGCATTCCCCCTTACCGTGAAACTAGAAACTACGTTACTTACGTCACAAGTAAATATCAAAAATTGCTAGGCGGTGGGGCATTAGAAAACTTTAATGCCCCCCAACCCAGCCCGATCTTCCCTGAAGCTAAAAGAAAAAATGACATGGTTGTCTTAGCTTCTTGGCAGCAAAATCAATACCCCGACTATTCCGCAGAATACCCACAAGATCAAAGCTATATCGCACAAGCTGAACCTGTGCGAGTTCGTATAAATAATCAGCCTTCAATTCAACAGCCTGCACAACCAACCTCATTTGTGCAGTCGCTCAATTCTAATGGGCGTTACGTCCAAGTTTTTTAATTAGTTAAGTTAGGAAAGAACTATGAAAAAGTCGAATTTTATTAAATTGGCACACCTCCCTGTAGCGTTTTTTGCATTGATCTTTAGCCAGGTGGCAAACGCAGCTTGGGGGCAAAAGTTTGCTTCAAAGCTGAACTCATTTAATGACGAATTAGTAATTGCAGCAGCAGTCGCTTTCGTAACTGGTGTGATCTGTTTAGCTATCACAATGATGGGCGGTGGTAGCGAGAGAATTAAACGCTGGGGCGTTGGTTTGGTAATCGCTGGCATTCTTTGTTTCATTGCCCCTGATTTGGGTAGCTTCTTCTTCAGCTAAACGGTGAGTGAACATGAGCAAAGCCACTGAAAAACAGGAACAGAAAGACCTTTTATTTGCGGGTCTTGCACGAGTGGCAAGGGTCGCAAATATTCCAGTAGATATTTTCGCTATCTTTTTTATTGTCGGTGGATTTCTCATTACTATCCTTGCCTTGCTAGGAAAAGTAATGACTGGCTTCTTCATCATTGCGGGGATTTATTTAGTCCTTAATGCACTGACCTATGAAGAAGATAGAGGGATTCAATACCTACTTTTTTCACTGAAAAGGAAATTTTCTAGAAAAATGGTTTTCGGTGGTTATAGCTTTGAAACCCATACCAAAACCAAAGATGAGGGAATTGAATATGATCAAAAACAACTAGCGAGTGGTGAACTAATGGAAGTGAGCAATTTACCCTATCTGACACCAATTGACAGCCACAATATTAAGCTCGTAAACGGTGATATTTTTACAATCCTGAAGATCACAGGTTTTGCATACGAAACCAAAAGCTATGAACAGTTGAAGATGCTTAAACGCTATCGAGCAGAAATGTTCAAGCAGCTCGGTAGCCGTTTCGTTGTTAGCGTTTACTATGATCGACACGAAGTAGAAACAGAAATACCAGAACCTCACGGCAATGAATTTTCTGATCACTTCCAACAGAAATATTATGAAAAGCTAAGTCAGGAACATATGTTCCAAAATGACATTTATATTTCTCTCCTTGTTCGCAAAGCTAACCCAAGTGAACCGCCATTTACCCGCCTAAAAAATACATTCTTCAGAGTAGATAATGAAGCTCAAATGCTCGCAGAATTAAGCAATGCTGTAAGTATGTTTAAAGAGTACCTTCAGGATGCTAACCCTCGTCAATTGGGCGTTTATCATAAAGATAATGTGATGTATTCCGAAGCGGTTAATTTTTTGGGCTACATGGTGAATTTAGAAAGAGCAGAGATACCCCTATACCCGACAGAGATCAGAAACTATTTGGGCTTTGTCCGTAAAGTATTTACTCCGGATGGAACAATTAAGTTTTATCATCCGAGTGGTGAAGTCACCGCAGGCGCGATTTACAGCCTACCAACGCCTAACTACCCTGAACATACCGATCACACGATGTTAGATGAGTTTTTGAAGGTAGATCATCCTCTACTTATTTCTCAAACTTTCATGATGATGGACAGAAGAAAGTCTATCAACATGAGTATCCAGCGTCAGAACCAGTTAAAAAATGCGAAAGATAAATCTGAATCTCAAATTGAAGCGATTAATCAAGCTGTAGATGATTTGGCTTCAGGTCGCATTCTGAATGGTATCTATTCTCTTAATGTACTTGTTACAGCTAAGAATGGTGCAGCCTTTAAAGATGCTATGCAGAAAACTAGCGGGGCTTTCCAGCGAAATCACATGCTGCCTAAAAAGGAAGATTTAATTGCTGAACCTACTTTTTACTCAACGTTAATTGGTAATTATCATTTACTCCAACGCCCTGCAACGATCAATACAACTAACTTTGCTGGCTTTGCCAGTATGCACAATAGCTCTATTGGTAAAAAGGAAGGCAACCATTGGGGCGAGTATGTTTTACAGTTAAAGACTGAAGGAAATACCCCTTATTACTTTAATTTCCATGAGGGTGATGTAGGTCATACTCGTATTACAACTGGTACTGGTGGCGGTAAAACAACTTTAATTAATGCTTTGCTCACAGCAGCAGATAAGTTTAAGCCCTATATTTTTCACTTTGATTTTGAATATTCAGCATCAGTTTGGATTCAAGCAATGGGCGGTAAACATACCGTTCTAAGTGAAATGGTGCCGACTGGTTGGAATCCGCTTCAGTTAGATGACACCGATCAGAATAGACTTTTCCTGAATAAACTTTTTGCATTCATGGGGCAAGACTATAACGAGGCTGGAAACCCGAAACCATTATCAGCAGCAGAAGAAAACAAAATTAAAGAAGTTGTAGAAGCAGTTTACAGCTATGAAAAAACTCTCCGGAGGTTAAGAAACTTTATCTCACTGTTTGGCATGGCAGAGAATAATAACCTTGCTGAACGCATGGCGAAATGGGCGAATAATGGTCATTTTGCCAATATCTTTGACAATGAAGGTGACAATTTCTCAATTGAAGATGCTCGTATCTTTGGTTATGAAATGAAAAACGTCATTAAAAATGATGTCGTGCTGGGTGCTATGTCTATGTATATCTTTCACCGTATTGATATAGCTATGTCAGAGGGTCGTCCGTTCATTGTGGTAGTTGAGGAAGGTCAGCGTTACATCAGCAACCCGATCAACTTAGCTTGGCTGAAAATTATGTTGACTACATACCGTAGACGTAACGGCATGATGATCTTCGTAACCCCTACCCCTGAAGTGATCACTAAGGATGACGATCTGATCGGGCAGTTTAAAACCTCAATTCTATTGCCGAACGATAAAGCCAACCCAGCAACGTATATGGGTAATGATCAAAATTCAGGATTAGGATGCACACAAACAGAATTTGAATGGATTGTTAATACACCGCCTTACTTACGTCAGTTCATGATTAAAAACTCTCATGATTCAGTCATTAGTAAGCTCGATCTAGGAAATATGTCAGAAATTATCCCAGTATTTTCAGGCAATGAAGTACGCCACAAGATGCTTGAAGAAACACTAAGTAAAAATGAAAACCTAACCTACTCCCAATGGGTTAATGAATTTAATGAAAAGGTGAAATCATGAAAATGAGCAAAACAAAAATCACGGCTGTAGCTTTTGCTTTATTGTTCACAGCCAATCCCGCTAAGGCTTGGGACGTTGTTTTTGACCCGACTGCCGTTGCTAACATGGTGAAGCAACTTGCTCAAATGAAGCAGCAGTATGAAATCATGAAAAAACAATATGAAAGCACAACAGGTAATACAGGTATTGGGACTTCAGGCGTAAAGACTGTTACTGATGTTGTAGCTGGTTCATGGCAAGATGTTGTTTCCAATCAGAAGTCTGGTGCTTTCGGCAGTGCACAAAAAACTTATGACAAGGTGCTTACTACTATCGGTAGTGAAGGCATGAATCAGCTTCTAAGCAATGATCAGTACAAGCGCAGCTATAATACTGTTAAGACAGGTTTTGCCTTCAGTGATGCTTCTTATAATGCTTTGAATGAACACGTTGCAAA
Source organism: Acinetobacter lwoffii (assembly GCF_019343495.1). Taxonomy (NCBI): domain Bacteria; kingdom Pseudomonadati; phylum Pseudomonadota; class Gammaproteobacteria; order Moraxellales; family Moraxellaceae; genus Acinetobacter; species Acinetobacter lwoffii. The sequence goes on from NZ_CP072553.1 coordinate 17,340, forward strand.
CCTTACTACTTTAAAGAATAAGATCAATTCGACTAAGAACATTAAAGAAGCACAGGACTTAGCTAATGCCATTGCAATTGAACAGGGTTATATCAACTCTATCGGTGCGAAGCTGGCTGCGGTCCAAACCAATTTAGCTTCAAATAATGCTTCATCAGGTGTCACCAGTACACAAAGTTTTAAATCATGGTTTGGTAACTAATCTTTTTTCTTACGGCTAACAGTTCTGACTGTTAGCTTTTTTTTGTCTAAATTTAGGTTTTCTATATGAAAAAAATTCTTGTCCCAATGATTACATTATTTACCCTGGACTACTCCCATGCTGAAACTATTAATACCCAACCTAAAGCAGTAGGACTAACCACTTCAAAAGGCAGTATAGAGGTTAAGACAGATGAGAAAACTGTATCTTTGAGCAAGGCACTAAATAGCCCTCTCATCAATACTGTGACTACTACCACAACTGAAGTGAAGGCTGAAAAAAAGATCCAAACTAAGCAGACTAGAGTAATTCCTAAAATCCATGAAGTAGTACCTGAATTGAGCAATGAAGATTTAGCTTATATAAATGCTGTGAACCAAAATGAAAAGATCAACTATATTGAAAGTAAAATTACGAACAATGAACCCATAACCAAAGAGGAACTAAAAATAATCCGTACCAAAAACCCTAATTATTAAAAATAAAGAATTGAGTTATAGAATATCTATGGCTCTTTAATGGACACTAAATTTCATAGAAAAGTGAACAGAGATTCCTATCTTATTTGGACGCTTTAAATGGTTTCTAACATGGAGATTTTGAATAAGAGCTTTCATGTTAAATGGCCAACTTGCAGAGACTCTATTTTAACACATAAAATAATGTGCTAGACACACTTTTTTATGTGTTATAATATTTTCTAAGTTTTTACGTCTTTAAGATTTTAATATGCCTTATTCAGAATTTCAGCGATTAATTGGTAAAGCAGGTCTTACCATTAAAGAGTTTGCTGAATTATTGGGAATGAATCCTAATTCTATAACTAATTATCATAAAGTGGGGGTTATTCCTTCACACATAGCCATTATCATTTCTTTAATTTCTTCAATGAAGGATAAAGGCTTAGATTTTTATGAAGTTTTTGACAAAGTCAAAGAATATAACTGTGTTACTAATGAAGGGGAAATAGCCAGTGAATAAACCTTTCTTAGTAGATTTTATAGATGATGTAGTACCACAAAAAATTAAATGTAAGCCGATTCTTAAATGGGCGGGTGGTAAAACTCAAATGTTGGACTCAATCTTACCTAGATTTCCAAAATCTTACGGAAAGTATATTGAGCCTTTCTTCGGCGGAGGGGCAGTCTTTTTTGCATTACAACCTGAGGATGCTGTAATTGCTGATAGTAATCCTGAACTAATTAACTTATATCGTACAGTTGCAGATGATGTTGAGGCTGTAATTGCTGAGTTAAAAAAATTCAAAAATACCGAAGAAATGTTTTATGAGGTTCGTTCCCAAGATAGGGAGACGTTATCTTCTGTAGAAGCTGCTGCTCGAACAATTTATTTAAATAAAACTTGTTTTAATGGTCTGTATAGAGTGAATAAAAAGGGACAATTTAATGTTCCTTTTGGAAAATATAAAAATCCTAAGATTTTGGATGAGGATAATTTAAGAGCAGCTTCTATTTTATTATCTAAAGCAAAAATCGTTTGTTCTGATTATTTGAACGTTTTAGAAAATTTTGCTTGTCCCAATGATTTGATTTTTTTAGATCCTCCTTATGTACCTATTTCAGAATATTCAGATTTTAAACGATATACTAAAGAGCAATTTTATTTAGAAGATCATGAAAACTTAGCTAAAGTATATAAAGTTCTGAGCGATAAGGGATGTCATGTTTTTTTGACTAACTCTAATCATTCTATAGTTGAAAAGCTTTATCATGGATTTAAGTATGAAGTTATCCAGACAAAAAGACATATTTCATGTGATTCTAAAACACGAAAAGGTGAAGATGTAATTGTCTCAAATACTCAAAAAAATGAGAAATTTAGTTTGGATTTAGAAAAAATTGCCCCACTACCTGAGCAAGTACAATTATATCCTTCAACAAGATACATGGGGTCTAAGCAGAAATTACTCCCTTATATTTTGGGTATCGTTGAACAGTTTAATTCACCAACATTAGTAGATTTATTCTCTGGCTCAGGCATAGTCAGCTATTTGTTTAAAACGTTAGGTCGGCAAGTAATAACAAACGATTATATGAATATGTCACACACTTTCACAAAAGCGATGGTGGAGAATAGTCATGTAACCTTGAGTTATGAAAAAGCTAGATCACTGTTGGTGAAAAAGAATCCAATCAATGATTTTGTGCAGACAAAATTTAAAGACTTATATTTTTCTGATGATGAAAACTTATTGATTGATATTATTCGATCCAATATTAAGACTCTTGATAATGAGTATGAACAAGCAATTGCTAGAAGTGCGTTGATTCGTGCATGTATGAAAAAAAGACCACGTGGGATCTTTACGTATACAGGAAATCGTTATGATGATGGAAGGAAAGACCTAGTTTTAAGCTTAGAAGAGCAATTCTTGAATGCTGTAGAATTAATAAACAACGCTATTTTTGACAATGGAAAATCAAATATTTCATACCGAGAAAATGCCTTAAATATTGATTTTCCTGATAATTGCTTAATTTATATGGACCCTCCATATTATTCTGTCTGTTCAGATAATGAATATGTTAGACGATACCATTTTGTGGAAGGGTTATCGTTAGATTGGGAAGGAATCGAGATTCAAGAACACACAAAGACAAAAAAATTTAAATCATATCCGACACCTTTTTCATCTCGAAAGGATGTCTATGTCGCTTTTGATAAGCTATTTGAGAAGTATAAGGAGAATATTCTTCTTATTTCGTATTCATCTAATAGCCTTCCGAACATGGACGAAATGTTGGTTATGTTACGCAAATATAAGGAAAACGTAGATGTGATACCAATAGATTATAAATATTCATTTGGTAATCAAGCAACTAAGGTTGGAGACAATCGTAATGCAGTTCAAGAGTACTTATTTGTAGCTTACTAAATGGAAAAAGGAATAAAATCTTATTTTTATTCCTTTTTTATAATTATGAGTACTTGGCTTCTTGGAAATACAACAGTACGTAGTCCTTTCAGACTGATTGATGGGCTAAAAGTCTTTGCTTCAACTAATGGGGACATTAGGGGGGCAAAGGAGAAAGAATTAGTATTCTGCAAAGCATTGGTTGATGGCGGAATTATTAGTTCTAGTTTTGAAGCAGAAGATGTCTCTGGCTTTAGTGATACAACATATAGTGTTGGTAGAAAATGGCGTTCCGCGTTAGAAAAATTGGGGTTTATAGAACAATTCAATCAAATTTATATTTTAACCGAAAATGGGAGGAATCTTCTTAATAGTCAAACTTTACAGTCTGATCAGGAATGCTATTTAAGGTCATTAATTCTATATTCGTATGAAGCTCAAAATTCAGATGATTCAATAGGAGCTTTTTCTCCTTTGATGTTAACGCTTCACATCATGAAGGAATTAGACAATAGAACAGGAAGTAGTAAAGTTTCATTCCAAGAAATGGCTGCGGTTATTCAATTAACTTTTAGTTATCTTGATATAGATCAAGCTGTTGATGAAATAATTTCTATTCGGGGAAATAGACAAGTAGCTGTATCAAAAAAGAAATTTGATAGAGAATTATATCAATCGAAGTCTGATCAAGCGTCTATTAGTGCTTCTAGTATAAAAGATTATGCTGATACTAATTTGAGATATTTAAAAGCTACAGGTTTGTTTACGGCTTCAGGAAAAGGCATTGCCTTTATTGAAGATAAAAAACTCATTATTGATAAGCTACTAGAAATGTATCAATTTTTTGATATAAACAGCTCCCAATTAAAAATTCAGGTAGGTGCTCCATTACCAACAGATAATCAAGAAACAAATATATTATTAATTGCTCAATTAGAAGAAACTTTACAACGAAATAGAATTGCGTTTGAAAAAAATAGTTCTATTAAACATGCCCCGATAGGTGAAATTAAAAATTATAGATATCATCTTGAAGAATTACTTTTTGAAAATAATGAGAAAAAATTTGCTCAAAATCAAAAAAATGAATGGGATGAAATTTTAGGCTATATGCATTTATTACTTTCGCCTAAAACATCATCTTTGGAGATTGCCGATAAAGAAATTTCTATTCCATCTGGGGAAAGACCTGCATATTTTGAATGGGTATTATGGAGAGCATTTTTAGCTTTAAATCATTTGATCATTGAACCTCAACAATGTCGCAGATTTAAGGTGGATCAGGACTTTAAACCTATTCACAATGCTCCTGGTGGTGGTGCTGATGTAATCTTTGAATATGAAAATTTTAAAATTCTTGGAGAAGTTACATTAACGTCGAACTCTAGACAGGAAGCGGCTGAAGGCGAACCAGTAAGAAGACATATTGCTGTAGAAACAGTAAATACGCCTAGTAAAGAAGTTTACGGTTTATTTCTTGCACTTACCATAGACACTAATACCGCAGAAACATTCAGGCATGGTGCTTGGTATCATCAAGAAGAACTTATGGATGTGAAGATTCTGCCATTAACTTTAGAAAGTTTTAAAAATTATTTGGAATCGCTAATAGAGAGTAATCAAGTAGAAACAGGCATTTTTAATTTAAAGAACATGATGGATGAAAGTTTAAAATTACGAGAGACCTTAACGGCTCCACAATGGAAAAGTGAGATTACCAATAAGTTTACTATAACTATCTAATTGCTTAGTTTTTCTAAAATCAACATAATACACATTAGACGAAATTCTTGATATTTATATTTAAATATCAATATATTAGATTAAACCGTTCTGGAGTGTAGGGCACCAGAACGGCTTTTTATTGATTACTCACGTTCCACGCTTATTTACCAACCAATGTTCCAAGGTTTTATGTAGTCTCATTAACCCTAAAGCAGAAAAAATGTCCCGATAAAACAAGCATAGATGTCCAAGTATTATTGATTTTGCAAAACCCATAAAGTTTTAATTTTCTAAAATTAATATGAGACTTGATAAAAAACCGCCAATAATGGCGGTTTTTTATCAATAACAAGTTATGTATCGCTCAATAACATTCTATGTGTCGTAAATGACAACTTATGTGTCGTGTAATGGAGGCAAGATATTTTTTATTAGAACATTAAAAAACATAACAATAGGGTATACCCTATTGTTATGTTTTTATCCCTTGAATTTTATATAACAATAGGGTTGAAAGAATATTTTGTTATATGTATAACAATAGGGTCTAAATTATTTTGTTATACCAAACATGAAGCATATAGCTGATAATCTCACAATTGATATTGAAGAACAGATAAAAAGTACGCCAGCCACTCAAACACTTGGCTATATTCGGGTATCTACAAAAGAACAAAATACAGCCCGCCAATTAGCTAATATCCAATGTGATGAAATTTTCATAGATAAGATTTCTGGTGCAGAATCGGACCGACCTCAATTAGAAGAACTCAAACGCCATGCCCGCAGAGGTGACACAGTGGTCGTTCATTCCCTAGATCGGCTATCAAGAGATTTAAATCACTTACTTGAATTGGTCGATTTCTTTAAAAAAAAGCAGGTCAATTTGCACTTTATTACTGAGAATATAAAATTCTATCCCGCTAGTAATAATCCAATGGATATTTTGACCTTTCATATCTTTGGTGGGATTGCTCAATATCAACGTGCAAATATCAGAAATGCTCAACAAGAGGGTATTGAGAGAGCTAAGGAAAATGGAGTTTATAAAGGTAGAAAGCCTGCTATCAGGGATGAAAAATTAGAAAATCTAAAAGAAGCCTTAAAGAATAAAGCTGCTGATTACAGTTACACTCAAATAGCTAAAGACTTCGGTATTACTTATATGAGCTTATGCCGTTATAGAAAAAGGTTTGCTGAAGAAACTGATAATTAAAGCTAATATATTGAAGGTTATTAAGTATCACTTAGGTAAATAATGAAAAATCTCCTTTATATAATGGCACTCTTAGTTAGTTGTAATACTTATGCAGAATGTCTATTAGAAACAAATCAAGATGAGGAACTAAGTCTTGAGTTAGAAAAAAAAGGATGGAACTTTCAAAAATACGATGAATTATGTCAAAAATTAAAAGCCGCTAATGCTGGTATACAAATTTCTCAAGTTGGCATGATTACTCAATATCAAACAACAGTATCAACCTCGGTATTTCTATATCCACTAGAACTTGAGAAAAAATATAATCAGAGATTCTTATCACAGAGAGGATTTTATGCAATAGCTAGTAATCCAGTAAGAACAACTGAAATGCAAAAAGGATTAAAGCATATCAATGCAAACTACGCATTGAACAGCCTAATAACAGATGGGGGGTTGCCTGAAATGCTAAACAACATAGATAAAATCAGAAAAGTATTAAAACCCTAATTACTGATCTTCTTTAGAACCAAAAAAAAACCAACTTAAAGTTGGTTTTTCTTTTTTAATCATCAGTGGCGACTTTAACACCATATCCAATTAAACCTGCAAGGCTAGCATAGGCTATTTTGGCATAAATCGAACCCCACCAGACCGTAATTTCACTGGCACCAAATTCCCGAACCGTTTGCCCCATAAAATTAGTGGTTTCATAGAAATTTTTAGCAGAATAACCTAACGCAATATGATCAAGGACAGGGAATAAACTAAAAGCTAAACCTACTGCTGCTGCGGGGAAAGTAAACTCTCTTGGTAGACCGAATTTTCCAGCAATAAATACAAGCGATACCACGATAATTAATCTGATGATAGTCCATAGCATCACTGTGAAAGGCAAGTTAAAGATGCCTGCTCCCTGCCACGCAAGACCGCAGACAACTAACACGATAAAGCCTACAACTATCAGGAATAATACAAATTTATCATGATCATCTTTACTCATTAAAAAGTCCTTTATGGTTTGTTATTTTCACTTGCTTATGCCAGGTGAAGTTAGATTCTAGGTGTATTTCTAGGGGTAGTATTAAGATTGCTTTGCAGCTTCATCTTGTGATTAGGAGCATTCAAATTTTCTTCCGGTGCAGTAATCTTTTGCTTCAATAACTGCTCACGGTACTCGCTATAAACTTCAGTTTTATTGCGGGCAGTAAAACGGTGTGCGCTCTGATCTTTAAACTCTGTGAAGTACCGATCTGAATACTTAACAGAAAGTTTTTCAAATGGAATCTCATATTCCATATCATTGATTCGAGCTTTAATCATTGGTTTATCTTTCACCTTGTAGGCATCAAGAACCTTTAATTCTGTTCCCTTCTCAAAGGTTTCTTTCTTAAAGAATCCAGTCTTGATCTGTAACCCTTCCTCAAGTTTGAGAAGCTCACCTTTTGCAATTTTCATACCTCTAATGCTACCGATCTCATCACCTAAAATAGATTTAGATTTAAGATTCGCACGAACCTCGGTAACAATTTCTTCCTTCGTGAATGTACGATTCTCTGAAGTTAAAGCATGTATCTTCGAGTTAATTCCGTATATCTCCCGCTTATCTTCAATATGGTGGCGGTGATCTTGCAGATATGCTTTGATCAATTTTTCTTGCTTGTCTACTAAAGTGAAGTCTGTAGAAAATTCTTTCTTTTCTGATCGTCCTAGAACTTTTTTGAAGTTTTCAAAAGGTGTAACTTCTTTTTCAACAGGATTGTAATTCTGATCGTATGAGATTTTACCATCTGGACGTTTAACGAATTCTTTTTCATTCGTGGTAAACGACATAGCAGAATAATTAATTTCGACATTATGTTTATGTCGGGTTAAAGCAACATAAGTTAAATTAGCATTCATGTTCTCACTCGCCACAATATAGGCATTATCAACAGTCATACCTTGTGATGAGTGAATAGTATTTGCATAACCATATTTAAATTGGTTGTATTCATTTAAATCTACTTTAATGATCTCATTATTTTTATCTGACTGAACCATCATAAATTTAATGTTATTAAGATTATCTTTTTCAAAACCGATTACTTTTGCTGTTTCACCATTACTAACTTTTAATTTTGAATCATTCTGCTTAAATACAATTTTTTCTCCAACAGTAATTTCAATATCACCGAAAGCAGTTTTAACATGATTACCAGTAGCAGAAAGTTGACCATTTTTAATTAATACATTTCTTGCCATGCGGTTTAATTCATTCACATCATTATTTGAATGAGCAAGCATTAACTTATTTTCGCTAGAATCTTCACTCCAAGATTTAATAGTTTTGGCTAGTGCTAGATCGTGAGATTCATATTCATTAACAGCATTAATGGTCTTATAAATATCTAATGCTTTGTCAACTTCATGCTTAGATAACAACTTAGATGCTTCAATCATTTTCTCTGATTCCTTCGCATATTTTTGTCGTTGTATATCTTCTAATGAAGCAATATTTTTCTTATCAAGGTTATCTTGAATATGAGCAAATGCAGAACCAGCACTAACAGCACTTAACTGATAACTATCACCAACAAGTTTTATTTGAGCATCATGCTTCTCTACGATCATGAGAAGTTTTTGCATATCTCTTGAGCCGACCATCCCCGCTTCATCTAAGATCAAGACAGTCTTATTATTGATCTCAAAGTTACCACTTTCATATCGTGCAAGGAATGAAGCAATTGTACTGCTTGGAATATTACAATCGTCAGAAATAGCTCTAGCTGTAATTGCCTGCAAAGCAATACCATGAACTTTATAATCTGAAGTTTTAAAGGCTTCAGAAACAGCACTAAGAACATAAGACTTACCAGTACCAGCCGAACCATTTAGCAATGAGATTCGATCAGTAGAAGTCAAAGTATAATAGGCTGCTTCTTGCTCTCTATTGAATGTTCTTTTATCAGCAATTTTTACAGCATTTAAAGTGAATTTTTCAGTTAAATTAAATGGCTTCTGTACTCGACTTTGCTCATTGGCATTGTAGATAAATGCAGAAATAGAATCTTCAATTCCGACTAATTCTTTTGATGAGAATACAACCTTATCTTTCCCAAACAACATTGCCATATCAGGACAAGTCATTACAGCTTCATAGGCTTTAAGATATTGTTCTTGACTGTCAGTATGAGCCATAACAAAACGCTCAAGATCACGGGCAGTAAATACAGACTGATTAGAAGTTAAAGCTCTAATAACTTCCGAAGGATGCTCAATAATAATTTCGCCATTTTGATGACGTATATTTTTTATATTTTCATTAATGAAATATTTATGATTACTAACATAATCAGCCCTGAAGTTTTGACTGGATAATTCAAGCCCCTGAGCCTTATAACTTCTATGATCTATACGAGCATCAAGACCTAAATTTTCACAAAAATCGTTTACATGGTTAGCCCATGATAAGCGTGTATCTGCCACAAAAACTTTAGATGAAAAATAGCGGTCTTTACCTGCCCCGCCCTTTTCAGGATTAGTCGGATTGTAGCGTTTAAAGTGTTGTACTTCATCACGATCAATACCATCTAATTTTCTTTCACTAAACATCAAATGAATATGAGGATTTTGTTCACCATCACTTGCTAATGGGCTATGAATTGCATAGGAATATGTGAAGTTTTTACCTAAAGTCTTATCTACAAATTCCTGTACTAATTCTTCACGTTGTTCTTTATTCAATTCTCTAGGCAATGAAATTTCTAATTCAGTATAAATACGTCCATTAATGCGTTCGTTCTTATCTGCTGACTTCCAAAAGTGAGCAGCATCTTTAGCCCAATTTGGTAAATTTCCTGATTTTATATTTTCTAAATCTTCTCTTTTGTATTTACCTTCACGGTTTATATAAGCGTAATGGCTTGCCCCTCGACTTCCCGAAGAACCATATTGCCTACCTGATTTAACTGATAAGTGATAAATCGCCATAATTCGCCTATTTTGAATCTGCTTTTTTTGTTTCTCGGAGAGAAACGCGGAAGCGTGCATTCCAACTGCTGTTGTCATGATAACTTCAATATATATTCGCTACAAGGTGATAACCCATAGTTCAGAAAACCCAAATCTGAGTATCTATAAGGGACATGATTAATAAGGATTTTTTTAAGCTAAAAACTGTAATTTTTTGTTATTAGATATACATTAGAATATTTTTTAAACTAAAGGACTGAAAGCCAATTTTAAGATTTTAAAAATCCTATAAAAAATGATCACCTGGCTAAATAATTTTTAAATCTAAGACATATTCAGAATAAATATTTCTTTAATTAGAAAAGTCAGAAATTAATAATTTAATATGATTTTTGTTGTTTAGTGCTGTAATAGATTTCCTCTATTTTTAGTTATGCTATGATTTAAAAATATTGAAAATGAGGAAGTGGCAATGGCTATCGAAAATCTAAAATTTACTGAAGATCAAAAAAAGTTTGTAACTGATGAAATCTCTCGTTTGAAGGGACTAGAGAATAGAAACCAAACTGAAGATTTAATTTTGTCACTTGTTAAAAGTATTGAATCAGGCTCACCAACAAAGCAGCAAATTAGTTCATTTGAACGTGTAATGAAAAATGAATTTAAAAAACATAAAGCGCGTTTAGAATTAGAAAAAATTAAGGAAGATGAAAAAAAACTTTTAGCTAGTTTGAAAAAAGATGCTCAAGCTGCTCAAGTTAAAGATCGCAAAAAACGTGAACATAAATTAATTTCAATTGGTGCGCTTTTTGAAATGGTAGATTTCCCAACTGAAGATAAAGGAATTATTACTGGTGTTCTTTTAAAGGCTCTTGAATCATATAAATCCAATCTTCAACATTTTGACAGTTTAAAAATTGCTGGTGACAAATTTATTGCTGATCGGGAACAATCGAAAAAATCTAAATCAACTCTAGTTGATAATTCAGGCTCTACAAATTAAAGAATATTCAAACTGGTAAAAATATAATTTAATTCTTTCCATTCGCAACCCTGCGGGATTGCTTTGTTAATCCCGCTTATAGGTTACATGGAAGTAGTTGCGGGTCTGCGGTCAGCTAGCCAAAATCACAGATTTTGTCTGCTTCGCTTGCCCCATTCAACGGTAATCAGAGAAGGGAGGATTTTTCAGGTTTTTTCAGTTCGCAAAGTAGACACTTTGCTCTGCCCTATCGTTTAGGATTCAATATCTTTTTTTGAAAATTCAAAATAAATTAAATCTTTTTTACCTAGCTCAACCATTATTGAATTATAAAAATTGACAGGTAAATTTATAAATTCCTGATGCTCCGACCATAGTGCTTGTTCACCTTTGAATAGATATTTATATCTTGGATTACCAAGTTCTATACGCTCTTTTTCTTTTGCAATTACTTCCGACCTGATTGCATTAAGCATATCTACAATTTGAATTGCTTTAGGGTCAATTTGATATTCCCTAGAGCTTTTCCCATTAATCCAAAGTTGAGCATCACGGCTATTGTATTTAGTTTCTTCCGTGTGGACTACCTTGTAAAATTCAATTATTTGCTCTGGGCTGTATAAACCATTTCTGAAGCATTCAATTTTGAATTGAGCATTATTCATTTTTTCAGTTCCTTAATATTCATTATATGATACGCAATGAACCGCATTTTTTTGAAGCATTAGAAATCTAAACATCAAAAAAATGCGGGTGACTATTACCCGGCAGAGTAAAACTTGAAGTGCGACATAAACCACCTAATTAATTTAAAGGGTTTATGGAGTATATAAAATTGTCATACCATCATCTTAACTTTGAAGATCGTACTGCATTAATGCTTGAGTCAAGAAAAGAAGGCTTTTCAGCCAGAAAATTTGCTGAACTCATTAAAAGACATCCTAGTACGATCTATCGTGAGCTTAAAAGAAATAGCATCAATGACGTTTATCAAGCTCGATATGCTTCTGATAACACCTTCGCTAGACGTAGACGTGGTCACAGAAAACTCAAAATCGATTCAATCCTCTGGAAATTTATTGTTGAAGCGATCCGTTGTTTATGGTCTCCTCAGCAAATAGCAAAGCGTTTAAAGACATTTCCTGATTTGGATCAAACAATGAATGTAAGCCATACAACGATTTATTCAACGATACGCGCATTACCAAAGGGTGAGTTGAAAAAAGACTTATTATCCTGTCTGCGTCATGAAAATAAAAAGCGAAAAGCTAACGGTGAACCTAAAAAAGATTCTATATTACAGGATATTAAAACTATTCATGAGCGCCCAGCCGAAGTTCAAGAAAGAAAAATACCGGGTCATTGGGAAGCTGATTTAATTAAAGGTAAAGACAATAAAAGTTCGATAGCAACACTTATTGAACGAAATACACGGCTCTGTATCTTGGCAACATTACCTGATGCAAAGGCAGAATCAGTGCGCAAGGCTTTAACTGAAGCTCTGAAATATTTACCTGCAGAACTGCGTAAAACGTTGACCTATGACCGTGGACGCGAGATGGCAGAACATAAAATACTTGAAGAAGATTTAGGCATAGATGTATATTTCTGTGACCCACATTCACCCTGGCAAAAAGGCACATGCGAAAATATGAATGGTTTAATTAGGCAATATTTACCTAAAGGGATTGATTTAAATCAGGCAGATCAGCATTATTTAAATCAAGTTGCCATGTCACTGAATACTCGTCCTAGAAAAGCGTTAGATTGGCTTACACCATTAGAGAAATTTGCTCAGCTTGTTGATTATCATAAGACTTTTCAAACTGTCGCACCTCATGTTTGAATTCGCCCTAATATAAAAGCTTATTTTCAATAAAAAACACATCATAATACCCCCTTGCCTTTTAACCACAAAAATATTGAAGTTATTATTTAGAAGCAATTAATAGAAAAATAAACAAATCTTTTTTAAACAAGCTACTAATAAAAATATCTCCATCGAAAATAAAGTATAAAAATTCAAAAACCATTTAATAAAGTATCAATAGAGTTAAAATACATATAGCTTACTTTTAATTTTAAAGAGGAATACAAGAAATAATTTCTTGTATTCCTGTTATAAGATTGGGAGAACCAAGTTGATAATTTCACCCATTTCTTTGGATCTATTAATTTAAGTTTCGACTTTACTTATTTGAGCTTAGCCATTTGGTCGAGTCACAATCGGGAAAATTGAATCTGGACGTTTAAACATTGCAAAGAATTTTCCAATTTTCAGTGGATTACCTTTGACTTTACTGTCTTTAGAAAGCAGGACTTTTACCCCTTCTATTTGACCTGTAATCATTTTTAGATATAAGGGCTTGGTTAAGGTTAATGTAGGGCAATCCAATGCCAAATCTTTACTTTCATCATAACGCTTAAACTGCATGACTGAGTTTTCAACCCATAATGAAAAATGCTCTTTGGTATCCGACAAAACCAGATTGATACACTGGTTTTCATTTTTTAAATTTTCCACATCTAAATTTGTCGCCATAGCTTCAAGAAATCTTTCAGTTGGTGTATGAATCAATAAATCACTCGGATCAGAAGTATTTTGTAGGGGTACATTATTTTGTAGCTCTTGAGCGCCCACCAAAAAGAAATTACGCCAAGTTGAAGCCTCAGCAGCATAGCCCAATTGACGATAAGTATTCGCCAATAAGTCTTTTGCTTGTTGGTTTTGAGGGTTATTCAACACAATATGTTTTAAAATCTCGGCAGCCCATCTATAGTCAGCTTGAGCGTAGGCATCCCGCGCATTTTTCAATGCATTGTTCTCCCCACCTGCTAACTCAATATATTTTTTTGCAACAGCTTTAGGGGGTAATGGATCTAAATTGGAAGGATGGGCATCGAACCATCCCATATAATATTGGTATACTGCTTTTACATTATGTTTTAGGGTTCCATAATAGCCATGAGCATATAGTTTTTGATCAAGTGCCGCTGGAAGCTTAATTTTTTCGGCAATTTCAGCGCCATTAAAACCAGAGTTCATATATCTCACCGTCTGATCATGCGTGAACTTATAAACATCTCGCTGGGTTTTAATAAAATCTTGAATATTGTCATTGCCCCAGACAGGCCAATGATGCTGTGCAATCAATACATCGGATGCTTTGGCATGCTGCATTGCTTGGTCTAGATAGCCCACCCATTTTAAGGCATCACGGACTTTAGCACCCCGAAGGGTATAAAGATTATGCATGGTATGAGATAGAATTTCTGCGCCGTTATAAAGTTTCAATGATGGGATAGAGAACGTTAATTCTGCTGGTGCTTCTGAACCCGGCACGTTATAAAACACAAAATCCAAGCCATCAACCGTCATTTTCTGTTCTGGTTGAGTGATCAGTTGTGTAGGCTCAAGGATGCCCATTTTTCCCACAGCAACAGCCTTACCTAAACCTGTATCCACCAATCCTTCCGCATTTTTAGGTAGAAAAGTTCCATACATATAAGTCGCACGACGTATCATGGCTGAACCTGCCATCACATTTTCACTGGTCGCTTCTTCCATAAAGCCTTTTGGCGCAATAATTGGAGTTTTTCTAGCGTTAATTTCTTCGCTAGAAAGAACGCCTAATGCACCACCAAAATGATCGATATGGCTATGGGTAAAGATAATGGCTGAAATTTTTTGCTCACCTAAATGCTGTCTAGCAAATTTAAGTGCTGCTTCAGCCGTTTCTTTAGAGGTTAATGTATCCACAATAATCCAGCCAGTATCACCCTGAATGATGGTCATATTTGCCAAATCAAAACCACGAATTTGCCAAACTCGATCTGTTACTTTAAATAGCCCAACATTGTTGTTTAATTTTGCTTGTCGCCATAGAGTGGGATTAACGGTATTTGGTGCTTGATCTTGTAAAAAACTAAATGCATCAAAATCCCAGATAACATTGCCTTTCTCACTTTTAATTTGACCTGTTGGCTTGGCAATAAAGCCCTTTTGAGCCTGATTAAACTCAGTCATATCCTCTAAGTTATACTTCGCCTTATATGTATTATTTGATTCAATGACCGCTTTTTCTACTACAGTATTTGCTGCAAAAACAGAAAATGGCAGAATAAGCATCAATGAAACTGTTAAAAACTTAATTTTCATCTTCTTTCCTTTTTTTAAATAGAGGCGGTCCCACATGTTTGAACAACTAAAAGCTTATTTATAAGTGATACTCTGCTCTAGTTAAGCTACCTTATTTTGTTGTGGTAGCTGGTCATAGTAAAACTCATCTGGAGTCATTTTGTCCAGACTCGAATGAGGTCGTTTCAAATTATAAAATTCAAAATATGCGTTTAATTGCTTCTTCGCATCCAAAACATTGCTGTAGGCTTTGAGATACACCTCTTCATATTTAACGCTCCGCCATAATCGTTCAACCATCACATTATCAACCCATCGACCTTTACCATCCATGCTGATTTGGATGTCATTTGATTTCAATACATGGCAGAGTAAAACTTGAAGTGCGACATAAACCACCTAATTAATTTAAAGGGTTTATGGAGTATATAAAATTGTCATACCATCATCTTAACTTTGAAGATCGTACTGCATTAATGCTTGAGTCAAGAAAAGAAGGCTTTTCAGCCAGAAAATTTGCTGAACTCATTAAAAGACATCCTAGTACGATCTATCGTGAGCTTAAAAGAAATAGCATCAATGACGTTTATCAAGCTCGATATGCTTCTGATAACACCTTCGCTAGACGTAGACGTGGTCACAGAAAACTCAAAATCGATTCAATCCTCTGGAAATTTATTGTTGAAGCGATCCGTTGTTTATGGTCTCCTCAGCAAATAGCAAAGCGTTTAAAGACATTTCCTGATTTGGATCAAACAATGAATGTAAGCCATACAACGATTTATTCAACGATACGAGCATTACCCAAGGGTGAGTTGAAAAAAGACTTATTATCCTGTCTGCGTCATGAAAATAAAAAGCGAAAAGCTAACGGTGAACCTAAAAAAGATTCTATATTACAGGATATTAAAACTATTCATGAGCGCCCAGCCGAAGTTCAAGAAAGAAAAATACCGGGTCATTGGGAAGCTGATTTAATTAAAGGTAAAGACAATAAAAGTTCGATAGCAACACTTATTGAACGAAATACACGGCTCTGTATCTTGGCAACATTACCTGATGCAAAGGCAGAATCAGTGCGCAAGGCTTTAACTGAAGCTCTGAAATATTTACCTGCAGAACTGCGTAAAACGTTGACCTATGACCGTGGACGCGAGATGTCAGAACATAAAATACTCGAAGAAGATTTAGGCATAGATGTATATTTCTGTGACCCACATTCACCTTGGCAAAAAGGCACATGCGAAAATATGAATGGTTTAATTAGGCAATATTTACCTAAAGGGATTGATTTAAATCAGGCAGATCAGCATTATTTAAATCAAGTTGCCATGTCACTGAATACTCGTCCTAGAAAGGCGTTAGATTGGCTTACACCATTAGAGAAATTTGCTCAGCTTGTTGATTATCATATGGCTTTTGAAACTGTCGCACCTCATGTTTGAATTCGCCCCCCTATTTATTTTCAAATAAGAGCCTTAAATATAATTGCCAATCTTTATATATTAATTTTGAATGCTTCATATTTTCCTCTGTAGTGAATTGACCCCCTTCAGGGGGTCAACTTTTTTATGCGTATGATGATGTATAGCAGCGTTTATAAACTTTTGTACCTGTCGGCAATAATTCAAAATCTAATACTGTTGCATTTGCAGACTGATGAATCACGATATAGTTATCCATGATCTTTTTTTTCATTGGCTCTTTGCTGGTAAATTCATTCGGTAAAGGCACAACATAACCTTGCATTGAACCTGTTGCATCATAAGCCTGCTTAAGTTCACGGATGACACAATATGCCCCGCTTTTCTCAATAACTTGATAGAAGTCTACATTTGTTTGCTCATATCCCCATGAGGTATATAAGATCGTCCCGATCTCTAACTGATCACGGAATTTTTTAATTCGGGCTTTTTGTTCTTCCTTGTTCTTGATGGCGTTTTGATGGCGCAAGTTTTCTGATTGAATATTTTGAGAAACAGCTTCTTTCATACGTTCAACTGTTTTAAATCTAGTGTAGATAAAAGGCTTTTTAGATTTTCCCTTATATGCAATCACTACCTTTTCAACGAGTGAAATATAATAAACAGTTCCAGTCAGTTTATTAGTAATAATCTGACTACCTACATAGTAAAAACGACCTGCATCTGTGTAGTTGAAAATTGCCATGTGCTTGTATCCTTTTTTGCTAGATCGCCAATCGACCTAATAAAATTATTATACTTATATTGATTTGTGAGTACAAAACAAATTAGGTAATTAAATGTAACTAAGTAGGCATTAAAAAAGTCCCTTGCGGGACTTATTCAAAATTCATCTTCATCTGCATTTTGATATTGAAAGTAATACTCAATGATCTTTTGAAAAATACTAAGGGCTTCAAAGTATGCCGTTTCAGCTTTACCGTGTTCACTGGTAAAGTAAAACTCATAAGGTGCTTTATTAATAAAAATAGTGATGATATTAGCTGTACCTATGTCGCAATTTCCAAATGATACATAAAACGATTTTTTATTACTGATCAGATATGCCCCGCTCCGGTATGGGCTTGAGAATGTAGCAAAAGGCACAGTTTCCAGTAGGTCACGGATAATCAGTTTAGTTTCAAGATGCGAAAATTTAGTATTCATCTATTTGCTTCCTTTTTTGTTAGATCGCCAATCGACCTAATAAAATTATTATACTTATATTGATTTGTGAGCACAAAACAAATTAGGTAATTAAATGTAACTTTTCCGACTTGGTTTAAATGCTCCTGATTTCTCGCCTATAGGCTTTATTTCTGTGGGTTGGTCATATTGCTGCATTCCGGTCTAAGAAGGATGATAGGCATTAAAAAAGCCCCTTGCGGGGCTTCTTTTAGTCAATCATCAAATAGATAGCATTTGTATTTAAAATCCCTCTGTTTTTGTCCATCAGTTGTTTGATGTAGTCACTAAAGAAAACGGCTCTGCGGTTGATAGCTGGTTTAGATTCATAGGTTGCCATTGCCAGGTGCGAAAGTGCATACAAATTAGCAATCATTGAAAATTCTGTTGCTGTCACTTCATACGTGTTGCCCCATCCATTTTCTAAAACAAAACTTTCATCAGTCTGTAGCTCAAAAAATCCGTTTCCAGTTTTCCAGAATCCGCCATTGTATGAATCTGAAAGATTACTAGCTGACTGGTAAAGCGCAGATTCCCAATAAAACACCATCAACCCCATAGGTACAGTAAAACGTGGCTCATCTGCACCTTGCATGGTTTGAAAGCCTTTTAAGTCAATTGCATTAAAACTGTCATAGCTTGCTGCTTGGATTTCATCGGCATTTAATAAAACTAAATCAGTCATTTTCTTAATTCCTATTTTTATCAGATCGCCTATCGACCTGATAAAATAATTATACTCATATTGATTTGTGAGTACAAAACAAATTAGGTAATTAAATGTAAATGATCAGGGATTAAAAAAGGTTCTTTGCACTTTAGCGTGAAGATTGTTACGATATGGACTCATCCATGAGATAACCCGCACATGAGCGCTACCAAGAAAGCAGACAAGTAAGCCGCAGCAACCTTCGTTTTCGGTTGTTGCGGCGTTCTCAAGAACCTAGTTGCTCTGCAAGAGCGCCGCCAAATTCTTAACTTAAGGAGATGGCTTCGTGCGCTCAAAAGATTTTTCTTGGCGGTATTCTCTTCCCGCCACGCTATTGCTGTTATCACCATTCGATTTGCTGGCGTCACTGGGCATGGATATGTACCTGCCCGTGGTGCCTTTCATGGCGGATGCACTTGGGTCCGGTGCAGGGACGATCCAGCTGACGTTGACGGCATACCTGGTTTTGCTTGGAGCCGGACAGCTTCTCTTCGGCCCACTGTCGGATCGGCTGGGTCGCCGCCCCGTTTTACTTGGTGGCGGGATTGCCTATATTGCGGCTTCATTCGGCCTCACCGTAGTTTCATCGCCAGAACTTTTTCTGAGCTTCCGCGTTCTTCAGGCCTGCGGCGCTTCGGCATGTCTCGTTTCCACTTTCGCGACGGTACGCGACATCTATTCGGGCCGTGAGGAAAGCAACGTCATCTATGGCTTGCTCGGCTCTATGCTTGCGATGGTTCCTGCGATAGGCCCACTGCTAGGAGCGCTGGTCGACGCGTGGCTCGGATGGCGCGCAATCTTCGGCTTGCTAGGGATGGCAATGATAGGCGCTGTTATCGCAGCCTGGCGACTCTGGCCAGAGACTCGGCGGCACCGGACGGCAGACCTACAGTGGTCGCAGCTATTGACTCCTGTGAAACACCTGAACTTCTGGCTGTACACGCTCTGTTACAGCGCGGGGATGGGCAGCTTTTTCGTCTTTTTCTCGACCGCCCCCTGGCTAATGATGGGGAGGCAAGGGTTATCGCAACTTAGCTTCAGCTTGCTATTTGCTACAGTGGCCATCGCTATGATGGCTACAGCGCGAATCATGGGACGACTGATTCCCCGGTGGGGAAGCCTGAAGACCTTACGAGTGGGAATGGGGTGTCTGATGGCGGGAGCGCTGTTGCTCGCTGTTGGCGAGACATTGGCACCGGTCTCGGTGCTTGGCTTCATCGCCCCGATGTGGCTCGTGGGTGTTGGTATCGCCACTGCGGTATCGGTGGCACCCAATGCCGCTCTTCGAGGTTTCGATCATATCGCTGGGACCGCTACAGCAGTCTACTTCTGTTTGGGTGGACTACTGTTAGGGATTATCGGGACACTCATTATTACGCTTTTATCGACTGGTACCACCTGGCCGATCATCGCTTATTGCCTCATCCTCGCAACAGCAGTGCTTTGTCTGTCCTGCATCAATCCCAACAGACGCCATCTCAGCCAAGAAGAACATGATGCCTTGGCGCTACAAGGCACCGATAGCGCGCAATCGGTCCATGATCATGACTAGCGCTGATGTTTGGAGCCTGTTCTGGAAGGGCTTTTCGCCAGCGTCTCATGGGCTTCTAGATGAACAGACTTTGCTGATCCGTCTTACACACGACGAGGAGCATACGCCAATTTGTAGCCGATGCGATTGCCCTTGTTTCCTGGTACATGACATCAATTGGCGCCGAGTTCGCGAGTCACCAATTATGCAGTATCGCGTCGAGTTGGATGTACCTGTGCGGCGGCTGCGTTGTCCACAATGCGGTCCAACCAGAGAGCGGATCGATTGGCTACCACCGCGCTCCCGTATTACGCAATCATTGCGCAACTGGATTGAGAAATTAGTACAGATGCTGCCCGTCAGTCATGTTGCCAATCTTTTGGGCTTGCATTGGCATACAGTCAAGACTATTGACATGGAGCGGCTCAAACGTGATTTGCACGAGCCAGATCGAAGTCGATTGCGCCGCCTGATGATGGACGAATTCGCCTTGCACAAGGGTCATCGCTACGCCACGGTGGTCGCCTGTGCCGACACCCAGCAAGTGGTGTGGATTGGCGAGGGCCGCTCGCGTGAGGCGATCCGGCCGTTCTTCGAGTGGTTAGGCGATGCCCGGAACCAGATCGAGGCAGTGGCCATGGACATGAACTCAGCCTTCGATCTTGAAGTGAAGGCCCAGTGCCCCAACGCGGTGGTGGTCTACGACCTGTTCCATGTGGTGGCTAAGTATGGCCGCGAAGTGATGGATAGAGTGCGAGTTGATCAGGCCAATCAACTGCGAGATGACAAGGTCGCCCGCAAGGTGATCAAAAGCAGCCGTTGGATACTGTTACGCAATGCTGACAACCTTGAGCCCGAGCAGGCGGTCAAGCTGGACGAACTCCTGGCCGCCAATGCGTTCTTGACTACGGTGTACGTGCTCAAGGACCAACTTAAGACGCTATGGTTTGCGGAAAGCGAGACGACGGCCAGAAGCGCCTGGCGGGAATGGGCCGGCATGGCCCTCGGTAGCGGAATTGATGCTTTGGTACGATTTGCCAAGAAGCTGGAGCCATATATGGAGGGTATCGTTTCCAGTGCCCTCCACCGGCTGAACACCAGCGTGCTGGAGGGCATGAACAACCGGATCAAAGTCATTAAGCGGATGGCCTATGGATACCGCGACACGGACTACTTCTTCCTCAAGATCCGTGCTGCATTTCCCGGCAAAGTGCGATGAACTTTAAAAAAGCCCCTTGCGGGGCTTTCATTATCTCTTTGCTACTTCGTCCAGAATCTCATAAATTCGCTTTAAATAGTCTTTGGCTTGATATATAGCATCGTCCATATCTTCATGCCGTGTGGCTTCTAAAAACAACTCTGTGCGTCCTTTAAAAAAGATAGTAATTGCTTTGTGCTGACCTAGAACAATGAAAATTTCAGCTTTACTTTTCTTTAGATAGATACCTTGCATCACCTTTGTAGCATTCCGTTTTGATAACAAAACATTTTCCACAAGGTTTAAAACTGTTTTTGGGCTTACTTGGGTTTTCATTTATAAGTACCTGTTTTATTGTTAGATCGCCAATCGACCTAATAAAATTATTATACTTATATTGATTTGTGAGTACAAAACAAATTAGGTAAATAAATGTAAATGATCAGGGATTAAAAAAGCCCCTTGCGGGGCTTCTGTTAGTTCATGATAAATTCGTGGGCTTTTTGGGCTTGGGCTGCTGCCGTGAAAATTGCCTTAGTGTCATTTTTCAGGACTTGTAACCATGATTTTAAATAGCAGGCATGGTTTTCAATTGTATGCTTCACAATGCCTGTTTTCGCACAAGTGAAGGCACTTGATAGCTCTGCAATTAGTTCTTCCATAGCGTAAGACTGTGAGCCAAAACGCCCGCTTAAATTACGGTCTAAACGGCTTTTATTTCCTGTCCAATGGCTTGCTTCATGGAATAGAACAGAATAGAAATATTCAGCTTTTGTAAACTGCTCTTTAGCTGGTAAAACAATTTTATCCACGCTTGGCACGTAGTACGCTGAATCACTCGAACCGATCTGAATAGCTGCGCCTTTCTTCTCAACAAGGTTGTTCAAGATAATTTCACCGGCTTCAATTTTAGAAAATTCATTTTCTAGGCTGGCTTCAGGGTTTGAAATAGTGACGTTTTCAAGCTGTGCAACATTGAACAAGTAGAAAGGTTTAGCAATCGCAAAACGCTCTTTTTCTACTTCGCCACTTTCAGGGTTTACAGTGTCTTTTTCAATCGGCTTATAGAATACGCATACTGTTGATTTCTCGCCTTTGCGAACCTTCAGATTGTTTGCTTTAGCTTGGTTGAATGTAAGCCATTCATTATGCTGGTAGCCGAATTTCTGCATAGCTGCTGCCAGAATCAGAATGTTAATGCCGTTATAGAAGTCGCCTGTTACATGGTTTTTCGGTGCAAATAGATCAGTGCTTCCGATCTTTGACCATAGCTCTTGTGAGCTGGTTGCAGTTTCCATCAGTTCAATGATTTGGTTTGTAACTTGTTCATATAGATTCATTTTTTAACTTCCTTTCTTATTAGATCGCCAATCGACCTAATAAAATAATTATACTCATATTGATTTGTGAGTACAAAACAAATTAGGTAAATAAATGTAAATGAATCATAGCGGGTATATACAGAGCAAAGTGTCCACTTTGCGAACTATGGAAAGTGCAAAACCTTCCTTCCCTGATTACCGTTGAAGGGGCAAGCGAAGCAGACAAAATCTGTGATTTTGGCTAGCTGACCGCAGACCCTCAACTGCTCCCTTTTGCTTATAAGCGGGATTAACAAAGCAATCCCGCAGGGTTGCGACATAGGGTAGGGGACTAATTTATATATAGGATATGTTGGCGAAATAGGGGACATACCCCTTATTGGTAGAATGTATTAAATATAGTCCCATTTGCTGGGCACTGATCTGAAGCGTTGGGACTTCTCAAAACCCATTTTTCTATTTACTGAAGATTTCCAGCTATTAACTGCTGAACGACTAAAATAGAGAGTATTAAACTTCGGCACACGGTATCTTTTCCCTTTCTTCGCTCCCTTGATACAGTTCAAGACTTCATCTGCAATCTGCTCATTGTCGCATTCCAGAATGGCAGTAAAGTCGGAAATTTTTGCATGTGACTTAGACTTACTTTTTTCTAGGACACCACAAGAATTGACCAATATATAAAAGTAGTGAAGGTGGGAAATATCAACTGTGTATTTAACGTTGCTGTCTTGCTTGTGATCTTCGACCACAGGAAAACCAAAATCTAGCTGCATGATGTTTACCTCTTATTAGATCGCCTATCGACCTAAAAGAAATTATACCTATATTGCTTTGTGAGTACAAAACAATATAGGTAAATAAATGTAATGCAGTAATTATTTATTGAAGTCGGTTAATGTATGAAGGGCTGTAAATATTCTTTTTGCTGTTTCAGGTCTTACACTGTCCTTATCTCTTAGAATATTTCCAATCCATATAGCGAATGCAGCATAATCTTTATTGCCTGCAAGATCGCTTAATTCATGTTGTTTTGAGAGCTTATTAGAATAGATCTCAACCTGTTTATCACTGATCTTACAGAATAGTTCCTCAACCTTTTTCTTTTGGGTCGTAGTCTTTTTACTAGCAGCTTCCCCTTTGATCTTAAACTTGAACTCAAAGCCCGATACTACCCTTCCTGTTTTATGTTGATCATACTTAACCGTAATATCTGTTTCTTTGTTGATCTGTTCAATTGCAGGCTCTAAAACTCTTTTCTTAAAATCACTCATCGTTTTGTATTCAGTATCTTGAACGCCTAGTTTTTGACGAAAATCACTGATTTCAAGAATAGGAGTTTTCCCTACACTACGCCAAGCAATCAATAATTCATAAAGCCGAATTGCATACTTACTGGTAAGTTGTGAAACTTGCTTTAACTGATAGCTTGTAAAATGTTTTTCTAGTCTAGTGACTAATGGCACAACCGCAGGAGAGAAAATAATTTCTAATATTGCCAGGTGAGGTATATAAGAAATCTGCGAAATCCAACGTGATTTAATGACAATTTCTTTGCCGTTATCTGATTGTTCTTTAAAAGTAAATTTCCTTTCAAATAAATTATTCACTGCATTTTTTAAAGCATCATACGAGGCTTCTTTACTAACATTGAATCGCTCTGCATAGTCACTAGCATGAATTTTTAATCTGCTTTCAGGGGTTATTCCTTGTCCTGTTTCTCTTGCCGTAATGATGGATAAAAGAATTAGTCGCTGTTCTGTCACTTCTAGGTTATAACTTGCATTAATTAAAACGTTATCCTTAACCACTAGATCATTTGACATTATGAAAATCACTTATTATTAAAAGACAAATACAGTTTATGTCATTAAAAGGACATAATCAATAGGTGTCAGTTTAAAAATAAGAAATTGTCGTTAAATAGCAAAGGAATTGTCTTTGAATAACAAAGAAACTGTCTTTAAATAGCAAAGGGATTGTCATTAAATAAGTCCTGTAACCCTTTTAAATAAAGGCTTCCAGCGTTTCTAAAAACATTTAAAAGTATTTATAAACATTAAAAACCCCACTCTTATTTTTAAATTAATTTTTTTTTGTTTTCCATGTATCAAATATCAGTTAAGAGATCATATATCTCTAAAACACTCTAATTTCTTGTTGTAGACAATTTAGAATTTAACTTAATAGTTCAACTAAGATAAGTCTAGTTTTCAAATACTGAGCATACAGGCTTAAATAAGTAATGTTTCCTTGAATACACTATAAAATTTTTTATTTAGCTCGAAAATTTCCGCACGTTTTACCAATGCTTCAGCATTGGTAAGGCTAAGGAAGTTTTGAGCAGTCAACCGACTGACAGTATTGGTTATCGTGGTTTTATTGGCAAAGGGCGACAGGGGAGGGGGACACAATATATTGTATTGAGGGGTAAGTGGATCTCTACTATATATTGTGTTTTAGTGCCTTGAGAACATGCTTGAAATACTGGCATAAGTAATACCTAAAAAAAGTAATATGCCTTTAAGTCGAAGTAAGATCAGGCAGAAAATAGCCATGCTGATAAAAAAGAATTTGGTCCCTGTTAGCTGCGGGAAAAAATAGATAATGATTGCAGGCATTAGTAAAGCTATGACTAGCAGACTTCTCAAAAATATTCTGAACATTTCAACCCCTCTAAATAGCAGAAAGCCCCTTATTTGCGGGGCGGTATATCTAACACTTTAAAGATATTGGACAAGTAAGGGCGTTTATTTTGTGTTGCCAGTTCGTTTACTGCATATTCAATAGCGACCTGATCAACTTGCGTCAGTAAATATTCATAGTTCTTTTGATCAACGTCATTGTTAATAATGACGCTGGCTGCTTGTTCCTGTTCCATATCATCACCTATTTGAGCAGGTTCTCACTGATCAGCCAAGCTGATAGAGCATTTCTAAGCTGGTTACTCCGATTGATACCATAGTTCGCTTTGAAGTTATCAATCTTAATATCTAGCAAGTAATTGATCGTATAGATCAGTTTCCTTGAATTGCCCTTGCTAAGTTCTTCGCTGTATTCAGCTTCAGGATGATCTAAATAAAATTCCAATGCAGTTCGGGCAACGTCTGCCAGTACCATTTTTCGCTTATCAGCTACTTTCACAATTTTTTTATACAAATCGGGATTGATTGCAATTTTCTGAATCTTGTCATGATTCATTGAATTAACAACGTGTGACTTTTCATTTGCCAGATGAGCATTGCTATTATCAATAGCAATGCTTTTTGGTGCTCTCATTAAATTGCTTCCTCTTGCTGAACAATGTTTTCACGGCTAAGAATTTCGTCAATTAGGGCATTTACTTCAATGATCGCTTTCTTGTCCATTCGCCCGCTATCATCTTTGTATTCAAAAACAGTTAAGCCTTCACCTAAGCTGCGGGAATATGCAGTTCTTAATTCAACAACTGTATCGAAGATCGGCAACGGATAAGTTTCAGCTAACCAGTCTTTTACTTCAGTAAAAATCTTGGTGTTCTTCTTCACGCCACTCAGTAAGAAGTAAGCAGAAAAATCACGGTAGCTTTGAATCTCATTAATGGATGCGATAGTCGCTTTAGTAGCCCACGCATCCAATGGGGAGGTGGTATTAGGTACAATAGCAATATCGCAAGCAACTAGGGCTAATCGGGTTAATTCTGACTGTCTGCCTGCACCATCAATAATGACAAAATCATATTTGGTTTTCAGTTTGGCAACTTCCTTCGCCAAATTGGTTTTAGGCACACCGATTACAGTCATATTTAAGTCAATATCAGCTTCATCACGTACTGTAGCCCATTCAAGTGAAGATGCTTGCGGGTCACCATCAACTAACAGAACATCATAACCACGTAGCGACAGACCAAATGCTAAATTAATTGAGGTTGTAGTTTTAGCAACGCCACCTTTTTGGTTAGCCAGGGCGATTACTTTCGATAATTTTTCTGTTTTAGTATTCATTTAATAATCCTTGTTATTCAATTTTTCAGGTTAGTTAGTTTCTTTTGTAGCTGGTCGTCTGCTTTCAGGAAGTATGCCGTTATCAACCATTGTGCTGATCAGATAGTCCGTAAGAGAAAGATTATTGTCTTTGCAGTATTTAATGAGTTTCTGCTTATCTTCAAAATTAATTCGAGCTTGGAAACGATCTTCTTTTACAACTTCTTTAACTGAGTTCTTATTGCCGATCATTGTTGATCGAGTAAGACCTTTAGTGCTTCTTTTGGTAGTAGTCATAGTAATTAATCCTTACTGATTTGTACCTATATTATATTGTACTCACAAATCAATCAAGGTTAATTTTAGATTTAATTGTTATTCTTAGTAATTAGGGTGTGTTGACACTTTTAGCTTAAAAAAATAGCGAAGTAGTAAAATCAAATCGCCAAACCCAATTTTACTATTCGCTATGCCTCGTACCATGCTGACAGATCAACACTGGCAAAAGTTGAAAGTTATTCTGCGTAATTTATCCATTCACCACAACTCAAATTTACGCAATTTTATTGAAGCTATTCTCTATAGAATTAGAACAGGCTGTCCGTGGCGAGATATTCCTTCTTGTTTTGGTCATTCAAACTCTATTTTCAAACGTTTTAATCGTTGGTCAAGCAGCGGTAAGTTACTTAGATTATTCAAATTGCTAGCCTCATGCCCCGATATGGAGTGGATTTTTATTGATGGCTCTCATGTACGTGCTCATCAACATTCTGCCGGCATAGCGAATCAATCTATTTCTAAAAGTGTAGGAGGAAACTCCTCAAAAATACATTTGATTGTTGATGCACATGGCAATCCTATTGATTTCATAATTACCGATGGGACCACACATGATGTTAAAGTTGCACCTGATTTAATATCAACATTAGATTTAAAAGAGACAAAAGTGGTATGCGCAGATAAAGGCTATGATTCAGAACCACTGCGTGAACAGATCAGGAAAACAGGGACTAAAGCGAATATACCAAAGAAAACAAATAGCCAATCGAACAATGACCATATGGACTGGTATTTATATAAAATCAGGCATTTAGTTGAAAATATGTTTTGTAGATTAAAGCAATTTAGAGGAATAGCTACTCGATATGACAAGCTCAAAAGAAATTATCAAAGTTCTGTTGCTTTAGCCTGTATATTTTTATGGCTACCTTTATAGGGTTAATTATGAACAGTAAATGTCAACAGACCCTAGTCATATTTTATAACAAGAAAAAATAAACCATGGCTTTTGGGTTTATGAATAGACTCAATAATGCCCCCCAATTACTCATTGATCGGTAAAAAAGGTAAGACAGCTTTTCGCTCTCTTCTTAGCTTAGGAATTTCTGAATTATAGCCCATAAAATCAGCAACGCCCTCTAACGCTGTCATACAGCGTTAGAGGGATAATGATCTCAAGATTGTATTGCTTGGGCTGTCTAATTTGCCGTATTAGACACCATCACCATCACCAGCCCAAACCATATCCACTTTTTTAAGCATTGCTTAATGCACTGGCTAAATCACCAGTACCCTTCAAGTCAGACACCTGTCCCTCCAAAGGCTGACTAAATTCAATACGCTGAATCTTTGCTGCCCGCTCTGCGGAGAACACTGGGATTTGACTCATCGCAAATTCAGACAGTGCGGTAATGGTTAGTGAGGGATTCACACCTAAATTCCCAGGTACAATCGAACCATCTAATACGCGTAAATTTTGATAACCAAAGACTTGACCAGTGAAGTCCACAACGCCATTCGACTTGTCATTGCCCATCGCGACACCACTCATAATATGTGCTGTCGTTGGCGTTCCCAGTAGAATTTCAGTAAGTGCAGAACCAGGTTCTCCACCTAACTTTTGTGCAATCATTTTAGTGGCTTCTTCAGCCGCAGGGAATGAAACGGTGAGTGGCGTGTCCCCTTCTTTTTGCACAGCAGTGATACTATTTTTGAACAGTCGATACCACTTTCTACGCCATTCAAAATGAATGAATGCTTCAGACTTTTGCATCACCAATAAAATGATAGAGTCTTTGGCTTTACCCTTATAACGCAGTACTTTAAAGGTTTTTAAGGGATGTAACAGTGTATTGAACACAAACTTCATAAAGCGCATAAAGCCCTGACCGGTCACCATCGGCACGTATGGAATATAAATCCATGAAGCATCCGCACCTTCAGGGAACCGTGTGACCTCAATATTGGTATCTGCATCGACCGAAATAAAAGAGCTGATTGCTACCCCATCATCCAGTTTTTTATCTGTGTTGTTCACTGTGGTCAGAGTTTCCGAGTTCGTCCGAACTTCCTGTCCCAGCAATGAAGAAATATTGGGTAAAGTCTTATACTGATCCCGCATTTTTAACAACATCGGTACCGTACCCATCACCCCTGCAGATAACACTACCCCACGACTGCGCAAACTATATTGACGAACATTCTTACCTAAAGTTTCTTTGATAATGATTTCATAGCCTTCACCACCATCCTCACTCAATGGCATAATTTTGAGGACTTCAGAACTTGGACGAATTTCTACCCCATTACGTTCAGCAAAATACAGGTAATTCTTCATGAGGGTGTTTTTGGCATTATTACGACAGCCCAACATACAACTGCCACAATAAATACAGGAGTTACGATCTGGTCCATCTCCATTGAAATACGGATCTTTCGCTAATTGTCCTTCTTGACCAGCTACTTGCGAAAAGAAGACCCCCGTATTCACCGTTTTAAATGAATTTGCATATCCAATTTCACTCGCAACTTCTTTTAACGTGTCGTCTGCAATATTGGTATAAGTATTATTCGCTGTACCCAACATACGTTGAGCGAGACCATAAAACGGCTTTAAGGTGTCTTTCCAGTCTTTACGAATCTTGGTCCATGCCTCCGACTCAAAAACTGCATCAGGTGGAATTAAATGTACATTGGCATAAATTTGTGAGCCCCCACCAACGCCCACCCCATGCAAAATGGTGGTTTTACTGGTGAAAGTAAATTGCATCGTACCTCTGAATCCCAGTTCAGGTCGCCACAAATAGTTTTTTGTGTCTAAATTGGTGGTTGGAAAATCCTTGTCTTCACGGCGTAAGCCTTTCTCCAAAATCAGGACTTTATAGCCTTTTTCACTGAGGCGTAAAGCACTGACCGATCCACCAAAGCCTGAGCCAATCACGATTTGATCATAATCAAAATCTTTATTATTCATACTATTAACTCCTTTAATAGTTTTATTTTTCTGTTTTTAAATACACTAATTCCTTCACTTCAAAATATCCATCTTGAAGTGAAAAGTGATGTTGAGGTTTTAAAATTTAAGCGCTTATGACTTCATGCGAATCAATAAATTCAACAGCCAATTGGCAAATTTTCCATACGGTGGCGCGAGAAACTTCAAACTCGAAAAACCCGCCTGATAAAATACAGGGCGCATTTTAGAAAAAGTCAAAAAGCCTTCATAACCATGATAGTGCCCCATCCCGCTGGCACCGACTCCACCAAAGGGTAAGTCATGCTGCCCGACATGAAATAAGGCATCATTGACCGAAACCCCGCCCGACATAACTCTGCTGATATAAAAATCGATTAAACTTTTGTTATTACTAAATGGATAAAAAGCCAATGGACGATCACGCTGCACAATATAGTCTACTACCTCTTCAGGCTTTTGGTAGGTTTTGACCATCAAGATCGGACCAAAGGTTTCACGCGTATCAATTTCCATCTCATCATTACTGTTCAATACCAAAGTCAGTGGAAATTTTCGTGTCGCAGCATCTGGTTCTTGCTGATTTAAATTAATCAAACTGGCCCCTTTGGCTTCAGCATCTGCCAAGCTATGCACTAAGCGCTGAAATGCACGCTCATCAATCACAGAAGTATAATCTTTGCTATGAATATCAGGCACATGTTCCTGAACCCACGCTGCCGCGGCTTGAATAAAAGCTTGTAACTTCGACTCATGTACAAATAAATAATCGACATTGGTACAAATTTGCCCCGCATTAAACTGTTTCACAAACATAATGCGTTCTACAGCTTTCTCAATAGGGTATTCAGGATCAATCACCGCAGGAGATTTACCACCCAACTCCAAAGTCACTGGCGTCAAGTTCTGTGCTGCAGCAGCCATGACTTTACGCCCTGTCGCACCAGAGCCAGTAAACATCAGGTGGTCAAACGGCAATTTTGAAAATGCGATGCCTACTTCACCAGTCTCATCGAAAATCTGTAATTTTTCCGCTTTAAAGTATTTGGGACTTAACTCAATCAGTAATTCAGCCAAATGTCTTGAATTTTCAGACATTTTAACCATAGCGGTATTTCCCGCAGCAAACACAGCAGATAATTGCGAGAACATCAAATTGATGGGGAAATTCCACGGCACAATAATTCCAATCACCCCCAGCGGCTGCGGAATCACACGGTTTTTTGCACCAAAATACAGGCTATGATCGACATGTCGTTTTTGTACTTTGGTCCAGTGTTTCAAGTGTTTGATGCTGCCGTTTATGTCATCCGTGACAGTTATAATTTCTGCTAATAAGGTTTCATGGCGTGAACGATTTCCATAATCACGATTCAAGGCGTCAATAATTGCTTCACGGTGATTGTTAATCAATGCTTTTAAATTCAGTAAATGTTGCTTGCGTTGTTCAATCGTTTCAATGCCTTGCTGATGAAAGCTTTTGCGCTGTAATTGAAAACAATCGTGCAATGTCTGTTCTATCACTGTTTGCTCGATATGAGACTGAACCGTAAGTTGCATATGCTTTTCCTTTCACGGCTAAAAATGGTGATTCAATACTTCTTTTCTATGTTGGTTGAGATAATCTCTTATCCTACTTTAACAAATGACTTGAATTATGCTTGACTTTTTAGGACACTAAATTGATCTTTTAGGACAACACGGAATGTTGTAATGGGAAGTTATATTCGTGCAGCCAGCCTCGGCGGTTTTGAAGACTTAGTCCGTAGTTATGGCATAAACCCTATAGGAATCTTGAAAGAGATCG
>NZ_CP072554.1 GCF_019343495.1 Acinetobacter lwoffii
CCATGCTACAAGAGCCAAATAAATTAAAAGAATTTATGCCATTACTTCGAAAAGTCGGCTTTCAATGAATGATGTCAATTGACATAGTAAAGTTAACAATCAACTATTAACATTATTTGAAAACTGGTTTACATAATGAAAAAACTGTCAGTTTCAGAACTAGCGAAATTATATGGATATTCAAGACAAGCTGTATATGCCCATATAAAGAAAGGAAATTTATCAAAAGGATCGGATGGATTAATTGACTTTTCAGAAGCCTTGAGAGTTTTTGGGGAACCACAAAAAAGCAATTCTAGTGTCAACCAAAGTCAATCAACTAGTAGTCATAACTTAACAGAAGTTGACTCGCTAAAACGTCAAGTTGACATGCTGGAAAAACAATTAAATCAGGCAATACAGAGAGAAAATCAATCATTAGAACGTGAATCGTTTTATCAAGAACAGATTGAGGCCATGCAGCGCTTACTGGAAGCTCCAAAAGCTAATATGACTACGTTTACCGATCATAAATCTGAACAGGATATAGCAACAGATTCTCGGCCACAGACTGAATCGAACTATGACGGATTGACTACTCCACAGAACAAACGCATCCCTGTTCCAGAACATGTTGAGCCTGAACCTAAAAAGAGGGGCTTCCTGAGCCGTTTTTTCCTTCCCTATGGTTAGCCAGGACTCCACTTTTTTGATGAGCCAATTTCAGTGCAAGCACATGAAATAATGACTCCTCAAAAAACCGGATGAGGTTTATTAAAACTAATCAAAACCGTGGAACATTGCTTATCTATTGAGCGTGGAACGTAAAAAATCATAAAAAAAGCCCAGTCATTGACGACTGAGCTGAAAACTAGGAACTACAGCATTGAATTTTCACGAGAATTTTAACACATTTTGTATAAGGTGTATTATGTTAATTGTAGGAAAACTATAAGATACTCTTTTTAAATTAGTTGATAATTCTTCGAAGAAGTCTAAAATACAAAAATTAAAGGAGATGGTATTCCTCCTTATACAAACCGCCAATTCTGGCTAATGATACCTACGTTTCCCTCAAGCAGGGTACGTAGGTGCGTGCTCTGCTTTTACAAAATGGAGCCGCACAATGTTTCCCCCTCATAAAATTTCCTATCTATCTCTTACTGCACAACAGTAGGAGCGATCATGTATCTCCCCCTTTTATCCATTGCATGTGGTTCTGTGCTTGGAGCCTGGCTACGCTGGGGCATTAGCCTTAAATTTAATAGCCTATTTGAAAATATCCCTTTCGGAACAGTAATTGTTAACTTAGTTGGTGCTTTTATCATTGGGTTAGCAGTATCATTTTTTTCAAATAGCTCAATAAGCCCGAATTATAAATTATTCGTCGTCACGGGCTTCTGTGGTGCATTAACTACATTTTCAACTTTCTCAATCGAAGTCGTTGGATTATTGCAGAGTTCAAAATTGGAATATGCCATTTCAACCATAGCCATTCATGTAATTGGTTCATTGATATTCACTATTTTGGGAATATTTACATACCACTTAGCAACCACACATTAAAAATTTAGACTTAAAATCGTAAAAGGTAAAAATCATGAGCTTTCAAAAAGTTAAAGTAGGTATCAATCCACCAGATGACTTCTACAGCATCATTGAAATTCCTGCAAATGCAAAACCAATCAAGTACGAAGTGAATAAAGAATATGATGCCTTATTGGTTGATCGCTTCCTAAGTACAGCAATGTCTTATCCTTCCAATTACGGTTATATCCCTCAGACATTAAGCGAAGATGGTGATCCGTTGGATGTATTTGTAATAGCGCCACATGCGGTTGCAGTGGGTTCTATAATTCGTAGCCGACCTGTGGGCGTTATGTACATGGAAGACGAAGCCGGTATTGATGCAAAGATTATTGCGGTGCCGCATTCTAAACTGACCCCACTCTACAACAATATCAAAGACCTCAATGATCTCCCACAGCTGCAATTAGAGCAAATGAAGCACTTTTTTGAACACTACAAAGATTTAGAACAGGGTAAGTGGATGAAATTTAATGGTTGGGGAAATATTGGAGAAGCTAGAACAGAGATTCTGAAATCTATCCAAGCATACAAATAATTTGAATAAAGAAGGCATCAAATTTGATGCCTTCTTTATGTTATGCGAAATCCCAAAAGCGTGGATTTTCACCCACGCTTTAATTATTAAATCTTGGCATGTGTTCCGTATTTATCAATCATATTTGTACTGGCTTCATTTAAACCACGTACAGTCACATTGATACCATTCTTTTGAAATTTGCTTACTACAGAATCAAGCATAGCGACTGATGTAACATCCCAAATATGAGCATGAGTTAAATCAATAATCACCTCTTTAACATCTTCCTTAAAGTCAAAGCCCTGCATGAATTTCTCAGAAGAACTAAAGAAGATCTGACCATGTAAGTCATATAAGCGATGTGTACCTTCTAAACTAGATTCCACACGAATATCATTCTCTAACTTGTTGGCCAGGAACAATGCCGACAATAGAACACCTGTCAGTACCCCTAATGCTAAATTATGCGTTGCAACTACCACAATTACTGTAGCAATCATCACAACATTACTGCTCTGCGGATTCTGTCTAAACTCGGTAAGAGAACGCCATTCGAATGTTCCTATTGAAACCATAATCATGACAGCTACTAGCGCAGCCATTGGAATGACTTTGAGCCAGTCACTAATAAAGACCACTAAGATTAAGAGGAAGATGCCTGCTGAGAATGTTGATAGACGAGTGAGACCGCCCGACTTCACATTAATCATGGATTGACCAATCATGGCACAACCTGCCATCCCCCCCATGAAACCAGATGCAATATTCGCAATACCTTGTCCTTTGCATTCTTGGAATTTATCACTTGGGGTATCGGTCATTTCATCTACGATAGTTGCAGTCATCATGGATTCAAGCAGACCCACAGCCGCTAGTGCTACCGAATACGGCAAAATGATCATCAATGTTTCAATATTCAAAGGAATATTGGGAATCAAGAACATTGGAAGTGTGTCAGGTAAAGCTCCCATATCACCAACTGTTCGAACATCAATTCCTAAAGCAATAGCAAGCAAGGTAATAACGATAATGCAAACAAGTGGAGAAGGCAGTAATTTCCCTAATTTAGGAATTAAAGGAAATAAGTAAATAATACCTAGACCTAGTGCGACCAAAGCATAAACGTGCCAGGTCACATTAGTTAACTCGGGTAGCTGTGCCATAAAAATTAAGATAGCCAAGGCATTCACAAAGCCAATCACGACAGACTTAGAAACAAAGCGCATCAGCTTAGCCAATTTCAAATAGCCTGCTAATATTTGAATGACACCAGTTAAAATCGTTGCAGCAAGTAAGTATTCAAGCCCATGTTCTTTGACCAAAGTGACCATGAGCAGTGCCATCGCACCTGTAGCAGCTGAAATCATTGCTGGACGACCACCAACGAATGAAATCACTACGGCAATACAGAATGATGCGTATAAGCCAACTTTTGGATCGACACCTGCAATAATTGAAAATGCGATCGCTTCAGGAATGAGTGCAAGACCTACAACTAGCCCTGCAAGCACATCTCCACGGATGTTAGAGAACCATTGTTCTCGGACATTAGATAACATACAAATAGCCTGATTTTTGGAATTTTAGATAGGCTAGTGACGTGACATATACGACACACAAGCGACTACACCACATCACTAGACAGTGATGAGTTATTTACTGATTTAAGAGGTAAATAAACTTAAGGTGGCGTAAGTGTCATAAGGAAGGAGTAGTTTTGAGTGAAAATCAGGGCCAGAATAACAGCTAGCTACCCTCCAATAAAGCCTAAATTTAATATTTAGGCTTTATTGAGTCTGTATTGTATTAATTTAAAAAAGATTTTTACATCTCGAGTAATTGGCCTATTTCTAAGGAGGAATAACCTCTTTCCTTAAAAATTAAAAAAATTGCCTTTCTATAATTCTCGCAGTGAGCTGTTTTATATTTATTAATTAATTGGATCTCAGAATTCAGCTCTAGATCATTTTTTATCGTCAAAATCTCCGTAGAGATTTTATTAAAAATCTTCAGATTAAACATGCAGGTGCTCGCTATCAGCGTTATAGCGGCCCGACTACAACAAATACCTGCCTTAGCTTAGCTAGACACCCTTGCAGCAAGGATTACAGAAGTCAAAAATATCTGCAAGTTTTTCTAAACAAGAACCATGAATAATCCACTAAATTATTATCCATTTAACATAATGGCGATTATACGAAACGTAAAATAAATAGTGTTATATTTCAAAAAGTTATGCTATAAGCAATCGGGGGCGCAAACCCGAAAAACCGGCTTGGAAACAAGTCGGCTTTTTTATGAGCGATTTTGATAGTTCTTGCCAATAAATTTGTTTAAAAAGTAGTCGATTTTGTGATTTTTTAAATTTTATCAATGCGTGAATGTTCAAAATTATCCCCATTTCTTGTGGATAAATTTCAGGCACTTTGTACGCTTTGGCTTACTCAAATTCCAGTTCTTTGCGGCTATCAGGATAGCTAGAATATCACTACGATAGATTCATACAGGAACAGGATGTTCCGGAGCAAAAAACAACAATGATAAGTTCTAACACTAGGATTGTGAGGTAGAGCAGCACCTACCAAAGATCGCACAATAAAAAACCCCGGCAGGATACCGGGGTTTTTTATTTATCCAAAAAGTTCAGAATGAGATCCTATCCTAGCAAGGATCAGCTCATTATTTTCTTTGTCCACATCCCAGATTAACAATAAATCAGGTAAGACATGACATTCCATGTGAGGCCTCCATTCTCCAATCAAAGGATGAGGTAAATATTCATCTGGAACAGTCCCTGTTTTTATCAAATGGTCATCAATAAGATCTTTCAAAATTAAAAGACCTTTCTTAAGCTTTGGATTTGAACTTACCCGTTTAAAATCTTTTTTAAATTGTTTCTTATATCTAATCGTCAGTGTCATCTTCTAAATCCGTAAACAATTCCTGAGCAGAACTAAATTTTTTAGGCTCTGCAGCAGAGTTCATAGCCTCAATTGTTGTACGGTTAGGGGTTCTTAACTCTAAAGGAAATCCACCACGATTTACTACTTGCGTTAATAATAAGCGAATAGCATCCGTAGTATTTAAACCTACTTCTTTTAGAATTCGCTCCGCTTGAACTTTTAATTCATTTGGAACCCTAGCACGTACATACTCATCTTTTTTTGCCAAAGTAGTCATATGTTTATCCAATAGTCAGTTCAGTAGTCAGTTCAGTAGTCAGTTCAGTAGTCAGTTCAGTAGTCAGTTCAGTAGTCAGTTCAGTAGTCAGTTCAGTAGTCAGTTCAGTAGTCAGTTCAGTAGTCAGTTCAGTAGTCAGTTCAGTAGTCAGTTCAGTAGTCAGTTCAGTAGTCAGTTCAGTAGTCAGTTCAGTAGTCAGTTCAGTAGTCAGTTCAGTAGTCAGTTCAGTAGTCAGTTCAGTAGTCAGTTCAGTAGTCAGTTCAGTAGTCAGTTCAGTAGTCAGTTCAGTAGTCAGTTCAGTAGTCAGTTCACTTGGCTAAATTAATTGTAGCACATGCGTGCTACAAATAAAAGAACAACTAAAAACTAAACACCCCCGAAAGTTAAATAATTTAACTTTTTATTGTATTTAACTTTAGAGCGTTGTATATTTCAAATTAGTAGTTTCGACAACTTACTTACATACAGAGGTGATTGCTTCGATTTCTTGTTCAATTTAAGGAATTTAATATGAACAAACCTAATCGAGCGATCCTTCTAGCTGTTAGTGACCTGAAGAAAATAGCTGAAGCTTTACGGAAAAATGAAGAGCATGAAATTGCTGAATTAATTGAAGATTATATAAATCTTCCACCTTCAAATGATTCTAGTAAAAGTCAATCTGATGATCTAAATCGCCTTATTAGAACTGGCACAACAGTTTTAGATCTTATGAGAGTACTTGCGAAACTTTTTATTGACTCCTAACAGCGGCTTCTATTCTTCTTGCAAAAGAATAGGCTATTTTCTGCCCCTTTCACTTTTTTAAATTCAAGACTTTTGGAGGTAATTACTTGAATTTCGACATTAACTTTTGGAGTCAAGGAGGCAAGCGATGAAAGCATGCAACTTAGAACTAATTGATTATATTGCTATTTAACACTCTGAATGTAACACAGGAAAATGAGGCAATTATTTTCTTGATGAAATAAAGAAAGCTGACAATATTTTTTATTTCTAATAGTAGGTCTGTCGAAAAAGATATGAAAAGGTAGTTAAAGTTGAGCATATTAAGTTGGATGGATTTTGAGGATACATATGACACTCACAGAGAGTGGCATATCTTGTGTGGTCTTGATCCTGTACGTAAACGTCCTGGAATAGTTATTGCAGAGCCAAATGTATTTATTCAATTTGATATTTTAGATCTGAGCCTATTACTTTGCTATTTCTTCTTATTCAACTATGTTCTTTATAAAAAAAATTCAATTTGTTTGTCAGAACAAAATGGATCTAGTGCTCAGCTGTGGGCTTCATTAGTTCACTATAAATCAAGACTTTAACTGGAAATAATCTTCTATTATTTTCTAACAACCTAGGTACGATTTATGACAAGCACTCACTTCTCAGGTTTCAAAATTAAAGGATTGCGCATTAAGCAAAATTTATCTGCTATATCAGTCGCAGAAGCTTTAGATATTACTCCAACTTATCTTTCTTTAATTGAATCTGGTAAGAAAAAACCTTCTGCAAAAGTTTTAAAGAAAGCAGCATCCTTATTTAAGGTATCTCAAGATGAATTTACTGAAACACAGGAGTTATTAGATGACTTCGCCGAACTTTCTAAAAAAATAGATATAGCAAACATCATCGCTGTATTAGAAATGACGAATAAACAAAATCAAGATAATAACGAAGGTTAATAATACAAGTCTCTTTAACCTTCGCTATTATTGGAATATTTAAAGTAGAATCTCTTATCTGTATCAGTAAAAAATTGAAATTAAACCTTGTAAAAACATTGATATACTTGCAAAAATAGCTCCTAAACTATTCCATTTAGACTGAGCTTTCAAAGTTTCTCTCACATCCCAACCATCAAAAGATACCCCCGATAAATTCGGTTGCTCCTTGTTCTTTTGAGCTTTCTTTTTAGCTATTTCTAAGGCTTTTTCTCTAGTGACTTTAACCTGACTTGAATAAAACCATGCACCGGCTGATAGGAATCCAAAGATAATCGATATTGAAAGCATAATAAATTCGTAGTCCATGATGTTACTTCTGATTAAAAATCGTTTGCATATTTAACATAAAATCTCTTATGCGAAGTCAAAAAAGTAGCCCCATACCCTTATTGGATAGGAGCTTTGTGGCAAAAAATAGAGTGAATTCGATAAAAAATGAAATCCTCTAATTCTTGTTTTAATTATTTTTTTAACTAAGAATTAGAGGATTAATTTCTTTACCTCTGGAGTTTTATAATTATTGTTATAAGATTTATTAAATCACTTATTGCTCAAATAATCTTCACAATCTGATCATTCGCTCATGGATAAGTGTGATGGAAATCACAAAATCAATCAGATCTAAAAATCACACAATTACACTATTTATGATGAGCGAATTGTTCTTTTAATTTTCTGATCAGTCTTGTATTGCGACAAAGCATAGACCGCCCAGATGGCAGCCGGGATCCAACCTAAAACTGTAATCTGAAGTAGCAAACAAATGATGCCTGCAAATGGTCGCCCTATGGTGAAAAACAGTAGCCAGGGAAAAATTAAAGCAATTAGCAATCTCATTTCAAATTC
This sequence comes from Acinetobacter lwoffii, assembly GCF_019343495.1. Lineage (NCBI taxonomy): Bacteria > Pseudomonadati > Pseudomonadota > Gammaproteobacteria > Moraxellales > Moraxellaceae > Acinetobacter > Acinetobacter lwoffii. The sequence goes on from NZ_CP072554.1 coordinate 7,837, forward strand.
CTATGTATCTTTTCAAAAAATTAATAATTAAATGCGGGCAGATCAAACAGCTTACGATCTCTTTCATCCATTAAATATTTATCCATCTGAGCAATCAGTTTTGCTCTGGCTTGTTCATCTTCTTCGGTAATTTTCAACATGCAGGATCCGATTAAAATCTTGCGTCTGGTATCATCCTTTCGAGCCTGTTCTTTCTCTTTGGCACGTTCTCTTGCCAGTGCTGCCTGTCTTTGAGCCTTTAACTGCTTTAGCTTTTCTTCCTGTGCCTTGATTTTACTGTCTAATATTTCAGTAACACTCATTAATCCAATACCATCATTCTGGGAAACCATCCCTAACATAAGCGCACTTGAATCTGCATTCAAGGTGCTATATGTATAGTAATGTTTTCCTCGAATAGCGCACTTATGCAAACTTCGTTTGCAAGTCCGATTGGGGTCTCCCCAATACCCCAACAACCGTATCCACGGTTGTATTTCACTACGTGAAAATTTAAAAGCGAAAAATAGGCATGGCGATTTACCACTTTTCAGTCAAAACCGTAGCACGATCAGCAGGGCGTTCCGCCACTGCTGCAATCGCTTATCGGGCCGGTGAAAAGATCTATTGTGAACGTGAAGGCCGGGAACATGATTACAGCCGAAAAACTGGCGTGGAATATAAAGAGATTTATTTACCCAAAGACGCACCAGAGCATTTAAAAAACCGGGAAAGACTCTGGAATGAAGTAGAACAGCGAGAAATACGAAAAAACTCGACAGTTGCCCGGGAATTTGAAATCGCTTTTCCAAGTGAATTAAATCAGGAACAACGCCTGGCCATGCTCGAAGAACTATGCGCCAGTATCGTGGACAGACATCAGGTGGCTGTCGATGCCTGTATCCATGCCCCGCATACTGGATCCGGCAGCGATGAACGCAATTATCACGCCCATATCCTGATGAGCACACGCAAGCTCACTCCCGAAGGTTTTACCGAGAAAACCCGGGAGCTCGATCAGAAACACAGTGGAGAAATCGAGCACTGGCGTGAACACTTTGCCGACATCTGCAATATGCACCTGGATCTGGCCGGATCCACCGCCAGAGTTGACCACCGCAGCTACAAAGACCAGGAGAATGGCCTGGAAGCCACCCTGCACGAAGGACCGAAAGTCACCGAACTACGTAGAAGAGGCATCGAAACCGAAATCAGCCGAAGCAATGATGAAATCAAACAGAGAAATCACGCTCAGCTGCAATACGGCAAAAATATGGACCTGCTGATTGCTAAAAATGAAATAAAACTCAGCACACTGAAAACAGAACAGCAGATCCAAATCAAGAATAGCGCCAAAACGCCACCAATTGACGAAAAAGCCCTGTTTGAGGAAAAACAGAGGGAAACCCTTGGCAAAGTGCTAAAACGCGAAATCAGCGCAAAAGACGCGAATTTAGACCTGGATTTTATGCAGCGCAATCTCAAACAAGCCGAAATAAACCTAACCAAGCACCACAAACATCAAAACGAGTTCAATCAGCAGCTTGCCCAGGAGATCGTGAAAAGCGGACTCAAGCAAAGTCATGACAAATTGCAAAGCCTGGTCGATCAACACAACGAATTAACCCAGAACAAACCCTTACTGTTTGGAAAAAAAGCCTGGGAAGCCCAACGTGATGAGATCTACCAGGAACACAAAAAGCTGAAAGGTCAGCATGAACACCAGAAAAAACATGGTGTGAAGGATTTATTGGAGAATAAAAAGTTCAAAGAACATGCCTGGAAGCAGTACCAACAACAACATCCGGCCAAAGCCAAGCAATACCAGACTCTATACCCATCCTATCAAGTCATTAAAAAATGTGTGGATGAGATCAAAGCAGAACAACAGATGAAACTCAGACAAGAACAACAGCTCAAAGCACAGCAACAAGCTCCTAAAATGAAATCTCGTGGCATGAGTCGCTAAACAGAGCGAGTGTCTACGAGCGAACTGAGAAAATTTGCCCATCCCTTTCCCTGATTACAAGCTCCCTATCCATCAATCACCTGCATGGCAGAGCATCCCGTATGGGTGCGAACTTTCCAAGTTTGATTCCTAAACCGAGCGTAGCGAGAAAAAAAAGCTGATGAGCGAAGCGAATTCCGAGTTGCTTTTGCTTTTTCTAAAAGTCACGAAAATATTTACCAAAAATTGCCCCGACGAATCGAGCGAAAGCGAGATTCAATAGAGTTTGAGCGAAGCGAAAACCAAGGGCAATTTTTCATTCCCTGGGCTTTTAATTATTTTTAAGCTTTTAAATGCTTTTAGATAGCCTGTAAACCTGAATCTATAAGGCTTTGAGAGATTATAAAACGAGGTTTACCTTGCATTAAAACGAGGTTTACCTTGCATTAAAACGAGGTTTACCTTGCATTAAAACGAGGTTTACCTTGCATTAAGCGAGTTGATAATATAGCCTCGTCTTATTAACTTAAAAATATAAATTTTTCATATGAAAACCGAACTAATTGTCAAAGATAACGCTTTAATTAATGCTAGTTATAACCTTGATCTAGTAGAACAACGATTAATTCTTTTAGCTATCGTTGAGGCTAGGGAATCAGGTAAAGGGATAAATGCTAATGATCCATTAACAGTTCATGCTGAAAGTTATATCAATCAATTTGGTGTACATCGAAATACTGCTTATCAAGCCTTAAAAGATGCTTGCGATGACCTATTTGCAAGACAATTCAGTTATCAAAGTCTTAGTGAAAAAGGTAATGTCATTAATCACAAGTCAAGATGGGTAAGCGAGGTTGCTTATATTGATAATGAGGCTGTCGTTAGACTTATTTTTGCTCCTGCTATTGTGCCTTTAATAACTCGATTAGAAGAACAATTTACAAAGTATGAGATACAGCAAATAAGCAATTTAACGAGTGCTTATGCTGTTCGCTTATATGAAATATTGATTGCGTGGCGTAGTACCGGAAAAACGCCTCTTATAACTATCTACGATTTCAGACAAAAAATAGGTGTACTCGAGACTGAATACAAAAGGATGTACGATTTTAAGAAATATGTTTTAGACATTGCATTAAAGCAAGTAAATGAACATACCGATATTAATGTCAAAGTTGAACAACATAAAACCGGCAGATCCATTACGGGCTTTTCATTTAGCTTCAAACAGAAAAAGTCAGCAACAAATACAGCCAATGACATTAGTCGGGACAAAGAGCTAAAAATCAATTTGACTGATGCACAACGATATTTATTTGCTAGTAAATTATCAGAACTTCCTGAGATGGCTAAACTTTCACAAGGTAATGAAAGCTATGAACAGTTTGCTGCTCGGATTGTAA